>DASUEE010000183.1:0-19514 GCA_036275235.1 Acidimicrobiales bacterium
CGCCGCACCGGTAGGCATCGACCACCTCGAACCCGTGGCGCTCGTAGAAGGCGACGTTGCGCTCGTTCGAGGACTCGAGGTGGGCGAGGACGCCCATGCGGTCGCACTCGGCGAGGGTGGGCCCGAGAAGCGAGGCGCCGATGCCGCCGGACTGGCGGGCCGGGTCGACTCCGAGGACCCCGAGGTAGAGGTGGGGCTCGGCCGGCCGGTGCTCGTGGGCCTTGGCCAGCTCGCCGAGGCGGGGGATCAGCTCGTCGCCGAGGTGGGGCGTGAGCGCGGCCAGCAGGTCGTCCACGCGGCTGCCCTGGAGGACGTCGCGGTCGGGCGGCGCCCACATCGCCGCGCCGGCGAGCGCCCCGCCGGCGACGGCCACGTGGAGGTGGCCGAGCCCGAAGTAGTCCTCGACGAGCAGCTGGAACAGGGCACGGCGGCCGGCGTCGGGGTCGGCGGCGGGCTCGAAGACCCAGCGCTGCACCGGGTCGGCGGCGAAGGCGGCGGTGAGGACGTCGGTGACCGCCGGGAGGTCGGCGGCGGTGGCGTGGACGGCGACGGCGGCCATCTCGGGAGCGTACGTCCGCACGGTGCCGCGTAGCCTCGGTCCATGCGCATCGCGTTCGGCACCGACGAGCGCACCGCCGTCACCGACGCCATCGAGGCGTGGCTGGCCGACCACGGCCACGAGGTCGTGGTCCCGGCCGATCGGGGTGGCCCGTGGCCCGACGTCGGTTCGGCCGTGGGTCGGGCGGTGGCCGACGGCGACGCCGAGCGCGGGGTGGTGTGCTGCTGGACGGGCACCGGCGTGTCGATCGCCGCCAACAAGGTGCCGGGCATCCGGGCGGCGCTGTGCACCGACCGGGGCACGGCCGAGGGGGCGAGGCGCTGGAACGACGCCAACGTGCTCGCCCTCGGGCTGCGCCTCACCACGGAGGCGGTGGCCGCCGAGCTGCTCGAGGCGTTCCTCGCCACCGATGTGGACGACGACGAGCGCGCCGAGATCGCGAAGCTGGGCTGAGGGGCTACAGGCCCAGGTCCATGCCGCCGTCGCGGGTGATCGCCTCGAAGAACCCGGGCTCGTAGGCGCCTTCGGGGTCGGCCCGGACGCCCTTGTCCATCACGGCGGCGTCGTCGCCGACGAGGATCCGCCAGCGGCCCTCCCGCACGCCGTCGAGGATGATCGTGGCCGCCTGCTCGGCGGTGGTGGGGGCCGTGTCGCGGAACACCTCCCCCCGGACGGTCATGAACGTGCGCAGGTCGTCGTCGGAGACCGAGCTGGCGTCCATGCCGAGGCGGGCGGCGGTCTCCCGCACCCGCTGGAGGTCCTCGGCGGTCATCGACTCCGGCGTGTGGCCGAGGATGGCAGCGGAGTTCAGGACGATCGACGTGCCGACGTGCCCGGGCATCACCACGTGAGCCTGGACGTGCGGGGCGTTGATGCGCAGGTCGGTGAGCAGTGCCTCGGTGAACCCGCGCACGGCGAACTTCGCCGCGCTGTAGGCGGTGTGCGGCACGGACGGGCCGATCGAGGCCCAGAACCCGTTCACGCTCGACACGTTCACGAGGTGACCGCCGTCGGAGGCGACGAGCAGCGGCAGGAACGCCCGGCACCCGTTGTAGACACCGCCCCAGCAGATGCCGAACGTGCGCTCCCACGAGGCGCGGTCGTCGACGACGAAGGAGCCCCCGCCGCCGATGCCGGCGTTGTTGAACACGAGGTGCACGTGGTCGGTGTCCAGCTCGGCGCGCACGTGGTCGGCGAAGGCCTGCAGCTGCGCCTCGTCGGAGACGTCGGCCACGAAGGTGACCAGGCGGGTGCCGGCCGGGGCCTCCTTCTCGGCGAGGGCCCTGGTCTCGGCCATGGTCTCCTCGTTCACGTCGCAGAACGCGACGTGGCAGCCCTCGGCCGCCAGCTGGCGGACCAGCTCCCGGCCCATGCCCGTACCACCGCCCGTGACGACGGCGATCCGACCTGCGAACGACTCCATGGTGCCCCCTGGCGCAGCGGCCGGCCCCTCGTCCGGGTGCCGGTCTTGACCGCTGGGTCGAGAACGTAGCGAAGTAGCCTCGCTGCCGATGCTCGACCTGGAGGCGCGGCGCGTCGCCCTCCTGTCGGGGCTCCTGTTCCTGCCCGGCACGGCGCTGGGCTACGGCACCGACGTCGACATCACGAACGTGCTGCGCAGCGGGGAGTCGATCCTCGCCGGCGACTACCGCTACTCGCGCCCGCCGGGCGCCCTCCCCTACGAGGCGCTCGTGGGCGTGCTCGACCGCGTGGGCGGGGCGCTCGCGGTGAACCTCGCCTCCGCGGCCATGGCGGTGGCGCTGCTCGTCGCCCTCGCCCAGCTGGTCAGCGACGCCTTCGGCGACCGCGCCGCGCGGATCGCCGTGGTGGTCGTGGCGACGCAGCCCTGGTTCTGGGTCGCGGCCACCTCGCTGGGCGACTACGTGTTCGCGCTCGGGTGCCTCCTCGCCGGGGTGCTGGCGGCCCGCCGCGACCGGCGCGTCCTCGCCGGGGTGGCCTTCGCCACGGCCGTCGCCTTCCGGTCGACCACGGCCCTGCTGGTGGCCGCCTACCTGCTCTCGGAGCTGCTCGACCGGGGCGACCGGGAGGCGGGCCGCGCCCACCGGCTCGACGTGCTGCGCACCGGCGCCGTCACCGCCGCGGTCGGGCTGGCGTGGTTCGTGCCGTCGTGGCTCTCCGTCGGGCGCACCGGGCGCTTCCTGCGGAACGAGTTCGAGACCACCGGCGTCATCGCGCTGGTCGGTCGCTGGGGCGTGAAGAACATCGGCTTCTTCGGCGTCCCCGGCCTCGTGGTGCTCGCCGTGCTGGCACCGGTCCTGCTCGCCGGGCTGCGGCTCGCCCGCCGGGACGTGCTCGTCCGGTTCGCCGGCGTGGTGGTCGTCGTCGCCGAGCTGCTGTTCCTGCGCTTCCCGTGGAAGCCGGTCCACCTGCTGCCCGTCCTCGTCGCCGTCGCGATCGTCCTGGCCGCCAGTCCCCGCACCCGGCTCGTCCACGTGGCGGCCGTGGTCGGCGCCCAGCTGCTGCTCGCCGTCCTGTCGATCACCGTGGCCGAACCGGACGTCACCAATGCGGCCACGTCCGGGCGCCTGCACCTCGGCGTCACGTGGGGCGTGCTCGTGAACGAGGTCGACTGCCGGATCGACCCGCCCTTCGACGGCGGCTGGCCAGATCTCGACACGCCCGCGGCCGACTACGCCGCCATCGACGTCTTCACCTGCCAGGCCCGCTCGTGGCGGCCCGGTGGGATCCCCGACGACTACGGCCGGGGGGCGTCGGAGCGCCCGCCGCCCCACGAGCTGCCGCAGCCGTAGATCAGCCGCCGGCGTCGATGCGCTCGACCAGTCGGGCCACCGCCTCCTGCAGGCGGGCGACCGTCGGGTGGCCGGGCAGGCGGGCGGCGAGCAGGCGGGCGATCTCCTGGTAGTACCAGCGCTGGTCCTCGGCCCGCCCGGTGGTGAACCGCTGCCACAGGTCGTCGCCGAGCCGTTCGTGGTCCTCGACGATCGCCGTGGCGTTGTGCAGCTTGTCGGCGGCCGCGACGGCCAGGGACGCTTCGGCCTCGCCGCCGAGCCTGGCCAGGTACGCCTCCTTGCGCTGCCGCCAGTCGGCCTTGCGCTCGCCTGCCTCGGTGTCGACCAGCGAATCCGACAGGTCCCGCACGATGTCGGCCACCTCGTCGCCGAAGTGCCGACGCAGCTCGGCCAGCCGCCGCTCGCCACCGTGGTCCTCGGCGGCGTCGTGGAGGTAGGCGGCCGCCACCTGCACGGGGGTGCCGCCGGCGTCTGCGACGATCCGGGCGACGGGCGCGAGGTGCCCGTCGAAGTAGGACGCGTCGGAACCCTTGCGCACGTCGTCGGCGTGGAGCCGGCGGGCGTACGCCGCCGCTCGTGCGACCAGGTCGCCGCCGCCGGGTCGGGGTGCCACCTCTGCACGCTGCCACAGGGCGTGCCGGCCGCGCCGGTGGTGCGGTGCCGACCCCGGAGGTGACCCGGCGTAACCTGTTCGCAATGCCCGACCTGGCCCCGCAGGTGCCGACGGCGCGCGCCCGCCGGACGCTGGGCCTCGCCGCGCTCGTGCTCGGGGTCGCGCTGGCCGTGGCGGCGGGGAGCGCGGCGTCCGGCCAGGAGGGCGAGCCCCCGGCCGACCCGGCGGCGACCTCGACCACCACCTCCAGCACGGCGCCGCCCACCACCCTCCTGCCCGACGGGGACTTCGGCATCATCCCGCCGGGGGCCGAGCCGCCCCCCGGACCCGAGCACCCACCGCCCTGCGAGGTCCCGCCCTGCGAGGTGCCGCCCGGCGAGCCGGGTCCGGCGCCGGAGGTCCCCCCGGAGCTGGCGGTGGTGATCCTCCCCGATCCCACGCCGGGCCTGAACGCCGCGCTCGCCGCGATCGACGTCTCGGCCGCCGAGCGCCTGGTGGCCGAGACCGGCCTCCCCCTGCTCGGCGCGCGCCAGCAGACGGGGCTGGCGCGCCTCGCGCTGCAGGCGGCGGTCGACGCCCGCCGTGCCGCGCAGGCCCGCGCGGTGGCCGCCCGGCTGCTGATCGACGAGCTGGCCGTGAACGCCCTCATGTACGGCGACCCGGCCGGGCTGGAGCCGCTCGGCACCCCGGAGACCCTCGGCGAGCTGCGCGACCGGGCGCTGCGCGACGTGGTGGCCGAGCACGTCCGGAACGGCTTCGACGCGACCGTGGTCGAGCTGCAGCGGGCGATGGCGGACGAGGTGACGGCCACCGACGTCCTCGCCGGCGCCCACCGGGCCGAGCACCGGGTGGAGCACGCCTACGCCCTCGCTCGCGTCGAGCTCTCGCGGGCGATCGAGCGGGCCGAGGAGGCCCGGAACCAGCTCGGTCCCACCATCCTCGGACCGAGCGTGCTCGACAGCGCCGACCTCGTCGCCTGGTACCGGACCTACTACCCCATCGACCCCCCGGTGGCGCCGATCGTCGACATCATCGACGCCTACCTGGCCGTCGGTGCCGAGGAGGGCGTCGCCGGCGACATCGCCTTCGCCCAGGCGATCCTGGAGACCGGCGGGTTCCGCTCCGGCCACGCCCAGGGGTACAACTTCGCCGGCATCGGGGCCTACGACCACTGCGCGCCGACGTGCGGGTTCCGCTTCGACGACCTGGAGTCCGGCGTGCGGGCGCACGTCCACCTGCTCCGGGCCTACGCCGACCCGGACCTGACCACGGACCGGCTGGCGGCGCCGCCGAACCCGCTCGTGGCCCCTGAGCGGGTGGCTGTGCGCGGCTGCTGCCCGCGCTGGACGGCCCTCACCGGCGTGTGGGCCACCGACACGCAGTACGACCGCAAGGTCCTGGGCATCTACCGCCTGATGGTGGAGACCGCCCGTGCCCTCGACCGCCAGCAGCAGCAGTGAGCTCGCCCCGTCCTGCGGTGGTGGCCGATGGCCTCGTCGTGCGCCACGGCGACCTCGTGGCCGTCGACGGCGTGAGCTTCACGGCCGAGGCCGGTGAGGTGCTCGCCCTTCTCGGACCGAACGGCGCCGGCAAGACCAGCGCCGTGGAGGTGCTCGAGGGCTACCGGCGGCCCGACGCCGGCACCGTCCGGGTCCTCGGCCACGATCCCGTGGCCGAGCGCCCTGCGGTGGTGGCCCGCATGGGGGTGATGCTCCAGGACGGCGGCGTGCACCCCGGCATCCGGGCGCCCGAGGTGCTCGCCCTGCACGCCGCCCTCTACGACGACCCGGCCGACCCCGAGGAGCTGCTCGAACGGGTCGGGCTCGCCGACCGGCGCCGCCAGACGTGGCGCCAGCTCTCCGGCGGCGAGCAGCAGCGGCTCAGCCTCGCCCTCGCCCTGGTCGGCCGACCGCAGGTGGCGTTCCTCGACGAGCCCACCGCCGGGGTCGACGTGCGCGGCCGCCAGGTCATCCGCTCGATCATCCGGGAGCTGGCCGCCGGCGGGTGCGCCGTCGTGCTGTGCACCCACGAGCTCGACGAGGCCGAGAAGCTCGCCGACCGCGTGGTGATCGTCGACCGGGGCAAGGTCGTGGCAGCCGGCACGCTCGAGGAGCTGCGGGCGGGTGCGTCCGGCGACGTGCGCTTCTCGGCGGAGCCCGAGCTCGACGTCGAGGCGCTGAGCCACCACCTGGGGGCGGTGGTCACCGAAGCGACCCCCGGCGAGTACGTGATCAGCCCACCGCCGGGCGGCGCGCTCGACAACCACCTCGCCGCCCGGCTCACCGGCTGGCTGGCGAACCACGACGTCGTCCTCGGCGACCTGCGCGCCGGACGCCAGCGCCTCGAGGACGTGTTCCTCCTGCTGACCGCCGACGACTCCGAGCCCGACGTGCGCCGCGCCGTGCGGGCGGGCCGGCGAGCGCGCCGATCCCGGCGGGGCGAGCGGTGAGGGCCTTCCTCGCCCAGCTGCGCACCGAGGTCCGGCTGACGCTGCGGAACAAGGAGTCCCTGCTCCTCACCCTCGGCATCCCGGTCGGGCTGCTGGTGTTCTTCTCCACGGTCGACGTGCTGCCACTCGACGCCGTCCTCGGCCCGGGTGACGACCCGGTCGACGTCCTCGCGCCCGGCGTGCTCGCGCTCGCGATCATGTCGACCTCCATGACCGGCCTGGCGATCGCCACCGGCTTCGAGCGCAGCTACGGGGTGCTGAAGCGGCTCGGCGCCACGCCCCTCGGCCGCCCCCGGCTGCTCGGCGCCAAGATCACCGGCGTGGTCGCGGTCGAGCTGCTGCAGGCCGCCGTGCTCGTGCCCGTGGCGCTGCTCCTGGGCTGGGAGCCGTCGCTGTCGGCCCTCCCCCTGCTCGGCGCCGTGGTCCTCGGGACCAGCGCCTTCGCCGGCCTCGGCCTGTGGATGGCCGGCACCCTGCGGGCCGAGATCACCCTCGCCCTCGCCAACGGCCTCTACCTCGTGCTGCTCCTGCTCGGCGGCTTCGTGATCCCGCTCGAGGAGCTGCCCGGCGCGCTGCGGACGATCGCCGAGGCCCTGCCCGCCTCTGCGCTCGTCGACCTCGTCACGGCGGCGTTCGACGGTGACACCGGCCCCGGCCGCGCCTGGCTCGTCCTCGCCGGCTGGGCCGTCGCCACGCCCGTGATCGCCGCCCGCACGTTCCGCTGGGCCCCCGCCCGCTGACCCCCACCCCAGAACGGGTTGGGCTACAGGAGGGCGAGGACCTTGGCGACGGTGCGGGCGGCCTCGCCGCCCTCCTCGACGGCGATGTCGAGCGCCCGGGGCACGTCGAGGTCGTCCATGAGCGCCTGCACGGTCGCCATCACCGCGGCCTCGTCGCCGCCGGGCCTGCTGCCCGCCGACCACAACGACTCGAGGCGGGCGGCGGAGGCGTCGAGGTCGGCCTCGTCGAAGTCCCACGACTGCGACCACGGGCGGTCCAGCAGGTGGAGGCGAAGCGCCTGGGGAGCCCAGCGCTGCAGCAGGTCCATCACGAAGACGAGGTTGCCGGTGGACTTGGCCACCTTCTCGCCGCCCTTCATCACCGTGCCGACGTGCATCCACCGCCGGACGAAGGGCGTGACGCCGGTGGCCGCCTCGACGATGGCCTCCTCGTAGGTGTGGTGCGGGTACGCCAGGTCGGCGCCGCCGGCGTGCACGTCGACGGCCAGCCCGCAGATCGAGGTGGACATGGCGGCGCACTCGGCGTGCCAGCCCGGCCGGCCCCGCCCCCACGGCGACTCCCACGACGGCTCGCCCTCCTGGGAGCGCTGCCAGATGGCGGCGTCGGCGGGGTCGTCCTTCGCCGGGTCGTCGGTGCGCCCGCCCCGGCGCCCGTAGACCTCGAGCGCCTCCTCCTGCGACAGGCCCGAGCGCTGCCAGAGGTCCCCGGCGCGGAAGTACACCGAGCCCTCCCGCTCGTAGGCCACGCCACGGTCGAGCAACGCCCGGGCCAGGAACACGACGTCGGTGACGTAGTCGCGCGAGGCCGGCTCGAAGGCGGGGCGCTGGACCCGCAGCTTGCGCATGTCGTCCTCGAACTGGAACGTCTGCTGGGTGGCGAGCGCCGACCAGGTGGTGCCGCGGGCGGCGGCTTCGCGCAGCAGCTCGTCGTCGACGTCGGTGATGTTGCGCACCACCTCGGGCTCGATGCCGACGTGCGCCAGCACCCGCGCCAGCACGTCGACCCACACGAACGTCGCGGCGTGCCCGATGTGGGTCGTGTCGTAGGGCGTGATCCCGCACACGTAGATGCGCGCCCGGGCCAGGGCGGGCAGCGGGGACGATCCGAGTCGCAGGAGCACGGGCCGAATCTACGGCAGACTCGTCGGGTGACCGCCCCGTCCGAGCCGCTGTCGCCGGTGGACGACGGCGCCGGCATCGGCACCCGGGGCGAGGGGTCGCTGCACGCCGCGCTGAAGCTCGCGCTGAGCCAGCCGGGCGACCGCTTCGAGGCGCCGCTGCACGGCTTCGTCGTCGACCTGCTGCGCGGCGACACGTGCATCGAGGTGCAGACCGGCGGCTTCGCGGCGATGGGCCCCAAGCTCGACGTGCTGCTCGGCGACTTCCACGTCCACGTCGTCCACCCCATCGCCGTGGGCTCCTGGATCCAGCGGCGGGACCTCCCGACCCGCAAGTCCCCCAAGCGCGGGTGCCTGCACGACCTGTTCGACGAGCTCGTGTCGGTGCCGACGATGCTCGACCACCCGAACCTCACCCTCGAGGTGCTGCTGGTGGAGGTCGACGTCGTGAAGGTGGCCGACCCGTCCATGCGCCGCCGGCGCGGGGGTTGGCGCACCGTCGACCGTCGGCTGCGAGACGTCGTGGGCCGCCACGGGTTCCGGACGCCGGCCGACCTCGCCGCGCTCCTGCCCCCCGACCTCCCGGCCGAGTGGACCACGAGGGACCTCGCCGAGCAGGGGCGGATCGACCGCCGCCGCGCCCAGCAGATGGCCTACGTGCTGAAGGCGAACGAGCTCGTCACGGACGTGGGCCGCGACCGCGCCGGGGCCCGCTACGTCACCCGCTGAGCCGCGGGTTCAGCTGGCCGGCTCCCTCGGGGCCGGGGCCTTGGCGAAGGCGTCGGCGACGTCGTCGTAGGTGAGCGCTGCCGGACCCTCCACGACCTCGACGGACCCGTCGGCGCCGACGACGACCCGCCGGTGCTTCGTGCCCCGGTCCTGGGTGCTGACCCAGCGGAAGTAGAGGACGACGATCAGCGTCCACAGGAACACCGAGCCGCCGAGCTTCATGATCAGCCCGGCGAGCTGCTGGTCGGTGGTGATCGCGATGTCCCAGAGGCGGGCGCCACGGTCGTACGCCTCGTACAGGGTGCCCTCGGCGAGGACCAGCCACGCTGCCGGCACGGTGGGCACGATCGAGACGAGGAAGAGGTGGATGCACTGGGCCGGGAC
The DNA here is from genome assembly GCA_036275235.1 of Acidimicrobiales bacterium. Taxonomy (GTDB): domain Bacteria; phylum Actinomycetota; class Acidimicrobiia; order Acidimicrobiales; family Salinilacustritrichaceae; genus Salinilacustrithrix. The sequence continues at coordinate 9,364 of DASUEE010000183.1, forward strand.
CGTGGTGCGCAGCTCCGGGATCGGTGACACCACCGGCATCCACATGGCGAGGGCGGTGCCCACGACCAGCACGTGGAGCGCGTAGTGGAAGATGCCGTTCTCGACGCTGGCGTTGACCACCGCGCTCCAGTGGGTGAGCAGCTGCACGGCGTTGAAGACGACCGCCGCCGGGACGGGCCGGGCGAGCTTCTTGAACCACCGGGCGATGGTGCCGTGGTCGAGGACGAGGCGGGCCAGCCACTCGGGCGTGGCCAGCAGGAACACCGGCGGCACGAAGAACATCAGCACCATGTGCTGGAACATGTGCACCGAGTAGAGGTACTCCTCGGCGACGTCGTGCATGGGCCAGTCGGCAGCGACCCACAGCAGGACGATGCCGAGCACGAACCACCGCTTCTGGGCGGTGGTCGCCACCGGCTCCCCGGGACGGACCGCCTTCGGACCGATCTCTCGCAGGGCGTACCAGTAGAGGCCGGCGAGGCCGACGACGAGGACCCAGACCTCGGGGTGCGGCTGCCAGCGGAAGAAGTCCTCGGCGGCGAAGAGCACGTCAGGAGCCTATGGCTCCACTCCCGCTCGGTGGCATTCGGCCGGGACCGGGGACCGGGAGTCGCGTCAGGCGCCGTCCTCGACCAGGAACTCGTCCTGGTCGTACTGGTCGGCCTCGTAGCGGTCGCTCCAGAACTCGAACGACGTCAGCACGGCGAGGTAGACGCCGACGGCGAGCAGCAGGCCGCCGACGAACACGTTGCGGAACAGCTTGCTGTCGAACCTGACGTGCATGAAGTACGACACGATCGTCACGAACTTCAGCACCATGAGCACGAGCAGACCGCCGATGAGCAGCCACTTCAGGTCGTGGCTGTAGGGGTCGTCGGTGATGAAGTAGGTGGCGACCTCGAGCGCGGTGACGATGCCGAGCGCCAGGCCCACCTTCCAGTACGTGCCGTCGCTGGGGTGGTGCTGGTGGTGGGCGTCGTCGGTCGCGGCCTCGTAGCCGGCGTCGGGTCCCTCGTGGGTGACGGTCATCGGTGGGCTCCTCGGCGCGTCAGGGGATCAGGTAGACGATCGTGAAGATCAGGACCCACACGATGTCGACGAAGTGCCAGTAGAGGCCGACGACCTCGACGGTCTCGGCGCGGTCCTGCTTGAGCCGCCCGGTGAGCGACAGCACGAACAGCGACATGAGCATGACGATGCCGACGCTGACGTGGAACCCGTGGAAGCCGGTGAGGCTGTAGAAGGCCGACGAGAACAGGTTCGTCGTGTAGCCCAGGCCCTCCCGGTAGAAGGACGTGAACTCGTAGACCTGCCCGGCGATGAACGTGCCGCCGAGGAGGGCGGTGACCAGCAGCCACAGGCGCAGCTTCTGGTCCTCGCCGCGGGCGATCGCCGACACGGCGAACACCATCGACATCGACGACATGAGCAGCACGAAGCTCGACACCGAGGTGAACGGGATGTCGAAGACGTCGTGGGGCCCGATGCCCTCGCCGCGGTGGCGCAGCAGCAGGTAGGTGGAGATCAGGGCGCCGAAGAGCAGGCAGTCGGAGCCGAGGAACAGCCACATGCCGAGCTTGGTGTTGCTGAGCCCGGTGGCGTTGTTGGTGCCGAGGCCCCAGCTGTCGAGGTCGACGCCGTCGAGGTGGTCGGGCGCCGGCCCGGCGACCTCGCTGGGGGCGGCGGCGGCGGTGTCAGTCAACGAGGGTCGCCTCCTTGTCGGCGTCGCCCGCGGCAGCAGGCGTGGCGGCGGCGTCCTGCGGGTCGTGGCCCGGCTCGGGCAGCGCCCCGTGGTCGTCGTGGTGCCCGCCGTCGGGATCGTCGGCCGGCTCCTGGGCCCAGCCGTACAGGGCGAGCAGGAGGACCACGCCACCGGCGATGGTCAGGCCCATGTTGAAGATGAGCCCGTAGCCGATGAGCGGGAGCGAGGCGCACAGCAGGATCGGCCAGTAGGACGGCGCCGGCAGGTGCACCCCGGTGCGCGTGCCCGTCTGCGCGACCTCCTCGGACGACGCGATCCGGACGATGCGGTGGTCGTCGGTCTCGCCGTACTTGCGGTACCAGAACTCGTCGCGGTGGGTGACGACGGGGATGTGGTCGAAGTTGTGGGTCGGCGTCGGCGACGCCGTCATCCACTCGATCGACCGGGCGTCCCACGGGTCGGGGCCCGGCGGCACCCAGCCCACCTTCTTGGTGTCCCGCCAGGACACGAAGATGTTCCAGAAGAACACGAGGAACGACAGGGCGATGATGAAGGCGCCGACCGTGGCGACCAGGTTCCACAGGTCGAACCCGTAGCCGGCGAAGTAGCTGTGCGTGCGCCGGGGCATGCCCTCGAGGCCGAGCACGTGCATGGGCCCGAACGTCAGGTTGAACCCGAGCAGCATCAGCCAGAAGTGCCACTTGCCCAGCGTCTCGCGGAGCAGGTAGCCGAAGGCCTTGGGCCACCAGAAGTAGAAGCCGCCGACGAACGCGAACAGGGCGCCGCCGAAGAGCACGTAGTGGAAGTGGGCGACGATGTAGTACGTGTCGGTCTGCTGGGTGTCCGACGGGGCCACGGCGTGGGACACGCCGGACAGGCCACCGATGGTGAACATCGTGACCAGGCCGATCGAGAACAGCATCGGGGTGGTGAAGGTGAGCTTCCCGCCCCACATCGTGGCGATCCAGTTGAGGATCTTCACGCCGGTGGGCACCGCGATGAACATCGTCGAGACGGCGAAGGCGGCCACCGAGATCGGGCCCATGCCCGAGGCGAACATGTGGTGGGCCCACACGCCCCAGCCCATGAAGCCGATGGCGATGCCCGAGAAGACCATGAACTCGTAGCCGAAGATCGGCTTGCGGGAGAACACCGGGATGATCTCGGAGACCACGCCGAAGGCCGGCATGATCATGATGTAGACCTCGGGGTGGCCGAAGATCCAGAACAGGTGCTCCCACAGCAGCGGGTCCGCCCCGGCCGCCACGTTGAAGAAGTTGGCGTCGAAGATGCGGTCGAAGGTGAGCAGGAACAACGCCACCGAGATGACCGGCATGGCGAACAGCAGCAGGAACTGCGTCACCAGCGACATCCAGGTGAACACCGGCATCTTCATGAGCGTCATGCCCGGTGCCCGCATGTTGAGGCAGGTCGCGATCAGGTTGACGGCGCCGGCGAGCGTGCCGAAGCCGACGATCTGGATGCCGATCGCGTAGAAGTCCATGCCGTGGCTCGGGCTGAAGACCACGGAGGTGTTCGGGGCGTAGGCGAACCAGCCGCCGTCGGGGCCGCCACCGAGGAACCACGACGTGTTGAAGAACAGCCCGCCGAACAGGTACACCCAGAACGAGAAGGCGTTGATCCGGGGGAACGCCACGTCACGGGCGCCGATCTGCAGCGGGATCAGGTAGTTCATGAACGCGGCGCCGATCGGCATGACGACGAGGAAGATCATCGTCACGCCGTGCATCGTGAACATCTGGTTGTACAGGTCGGCCGAGATCAGGTCCTGGTCCGGGGCCGCCAGCTGGGTCCGGATGACCAGGGCCTCGATGCCGCCGATGAGGAAGAAGAACAGCGCCGCGGCGCCGTACATGATGCCGATGCGCTTGTGGTCGACGGTGAAGAGCCAGGAGCGCCAGCCCGTGTCGCCCTGGGGGCGCTTGAAGACGCCGAGCGCGTCGTCCGGGGAGGCGTGGCGGGGCCCGGCCTCGAGGGCGAGGGTCCCATCGGTGGTCGGTCGTTCGACGATTGCCATGTTCGGGTTCCTCAGTCGAGACTGGTCAGGTAGGCGACCAGGGAGTCGATCTCGGCCTCGCTGAGGCCGAGGTTCGGCATGCCCCGTTCGTCGTCGGGCGCCATGTACTTCTCGCCGGGCGGGTTGCGCAGCCACGCCTCGAGCTGGTTGCGGTTCAGCTCACCGCCGATCTCGTCCCACTCGACGGCCTCACTGCCGTCGGCGTCGCGCCACTGCTGGAAGATCGAGCCCGCGAAGGACCCGCGGCTGGCGAAGTGGGTCAGGTTCGGGGCCGCGCCGGACACCTGGGCGGCACCGTCGAAGTCCTCGCCGTTCACGCCCTCGACCAGGTGGCAGGTGGCGCAGCGGCCCTGGAACACCTCCAGGCCGGCGGCCTCCTCGGGCGTCTCGGGCTCCGCGGCCGGCGCGAGCTGGTCCTGCACCCAGGCGTCGTACTCCGCAGGCGGCAGCGCGTGGACGACCATGCGCATGTAGGCGTGGGACAGGCCGCAGTACTCGGTGCACTGGCCGATGAAGGTGCCCGGCTCGTCGGCCTCCATCGACAGGTAGTGGGTGCGCCCGGGGACGGCGTCCTTCTTGCCGTTGAGCGCAGGGATCCAGAAGCTGTGGATCACGTCGCGGGACTCGATCTCGAGGTACACCGGACGGCCGGCCGGGATGACCATCTCGTTGGCCACCTCGATGTCGGTCTCGTACTCCTCGGGCTTCTCGATGCCCCGCTGGTTGACGTCGTCGTCGGCGTAGACGCCGTCGCCGTCGATGTCGTAGTCGTAGCTCCACCACCACTGGTTGCCGACCACGCGGATGCGGGTGGCCTCCTCCCCCGGGTCCTCGGCGAGGTCGAGCACGGCGCTCACCGTGAACACGGCGAGGAACGCCAGCACGACGGCGGGCAGCGCCGTCCAGCCGATCTCGAGCTTGGTGTTGCCGTGCAGCTGCTCGGGGAGGGCCTCGGGATCGTCGTCCTTGCGGGCCCGGAACCTCCAGGCGACCCAGAGCACGCCGAACTCGACGAGCACGAAGACCACGGCGGCCATGATCAGCGTGAGGTTGGTGAGGCCGAGGATCGTGTCGGCGGCGGGGCCCTCGGCGTCGAAGGTCGTCTGCGGGCGGGTGTCGCGCCCGCCGCATCCGGCGACCAGCAGCCCCAGGAGGGCGAGGAGGCCGGCTCGTCGCACACGGACGGTGCCGACGGCGGAACGGAAGCGGTGCATCAGTTGCTCTCCTCGGCGCTCACGGCGCCTTCCTCGGCCTCGGGCGCGTCCTCGCCCTCGCCCGTGCTGTCGGCGTCCTCGCCGGAGCCGGCGTCGGTGTGGTCCTCGCTGCCCTCGCCGTGCTCCTCGCCGATCTCGTGGAACTCGCGCTCACCGTTGACGGCGGCGACGATGCCGGCTCCGACCGTGACCACGGCGGCGACGGCGAGCAGCCCGGCCACCAGGTTCGCCGGGATGCGGGGTCGCAGGGACAGGACGGCGCCGATGCCGAAGACCAGGGCGGCGATGCCGAGGGCGATCCAGACGGCGCCGAGCTTGCTGACGGTCAGGAACACCCGGGAGTACCCGAGGACCACGACCATGATCACGAGGATGCTGACGACCGGGACCTCGATCGGGAGCATGATCCGGTTGCGGATCTCGCGGTTGACCGCGGCATCGCCGGTGGCCCGGTCGGCCCAGGCCTGCATCGTCCACTCGATGGCCACGGCGCCGAGGGCCACGAGACCGGCGACGAAGAACACGTTGTTCAGCACGACCCCGACGACGACGAGGGCGACGCCGAAGGCACCGACGACGGGCCAGTAGGAGGTGCCGGTGGGTGCCGGCACCGGCGGTGCGTCGGTGCCGAGCAGCGCGGCGCCGGCCTCCGGGTCGGCGTCGCGGAAGGCGGTGGTGCAGAAGCCGGCGAAGAGCGACGCGGCCGCCCCGACGAGGAGGATGCCGTAGCCGAGGTGGTCGCCGACGCCGCCCTTGTAGCCGAGGCTGAGCGGACCGACCTCGCCGCCACCCGTCGAGTAGCCGTACACGACGGCGGCGACGAGCAGGACGCCGGCGAGGGCGTAGAAGAACTTGGAGCCGGTGGTGATCATCGTGGGTTCGCCTACTTCACGATCAGGATGCCGTACCAGATGACGGTGAAGAGCGCGACCGTCACGTACCAGTACAGGGCGGCGGCGGAGAGGCCTTCGACGTCGGTGCCGGTGAACTGGCCGCCGAGGCTGCGCAGCAGCATCAGCACCAGGAACACGAGGGCGCCGGCGACCATCGCGAGGTGGGCGCCGATCACGGTGTAGAGCAGCACCGCCTGCAGCGTGACCTCGCCGTTGAGCGGGAGGCCCCACTCGGTGAACAGGTAGCCCATCTGCACGACGTGGGCGACCCCGAAGAGCACGGTGAGTGCGAGGGCCAGGTAGGCGTGGCCGCGGTCGCGGACCTTGCCGGCGTGCACGGCCCACTGCACGGTCACCAGCGACATGATCAGGGTGATCATGCTCATGTTCCCGGGCGACAGCGGGATGGTGGTGCCCTCCGGCAGCCACGCCTCACCCGCGGCGACGTGCTCGGCCCGGAGCGCGAAGTAGGCCGCGAACAGGGCGCCGAAGAAGGCGACCGAGGCGGCGGCGGCGAGCGAGGTGCCCACCAGCAGCGTGCGGGGCCGGCGCGGCGGGGCCGGTTCGACCTCGTCGAGGTGGAGCGGGAGCCGGTCGGGGGTGGTGGCCGTGGCGGTGGCCATCAGGACTGCGCCTCCGTGGTCGGGGTGCCCGCACCGTGGCGGGCGTCGTACAGCGGGGCCTCCGAGGTGATCGCGGGCGGCGCCGCCGGGTCGGCCCACTCGAGGGTGTGCCCGCCCCACGGGTCGGCGTCGGCGTCGTCGCCGAGGGCGGCCTGCAGCACGAGCCCGAGGAACGCGATGGCGACGAGCACCAGCAGCGCCCCGCCGGCGAGGCTCACGATGTTGAGCACCTCGACCGTGTCGGCGTCGTCGGTGACGCCACCGAGGCGCCAGAGCTGGTCGAGGAACCCGCTGATCAGGTCGGGGAGGCAGAGCAGCACCGTGCCGAGGAGGCCGAGGGCGGCGAGCCCCTTCGAGGGCACCTCGGCCAGCACGCCGCCGAGCACCCGGGGCGCCCAGTGGGCGAGGCCGGCGAAGAGCCCGAGCAGGGCGGCGAGGAGCACGTAGTGCATCTGCGCCGACTGCGCCGTGGTCTCGACGAGGTCGAGGGGCTCGATGCTCACGAGGGCGCCGTTCGCGGCGCCGGCGAGGAGCATGAGCAGGGCGGCGATGCCCCACAGCAGGGGGCTGGCGAGCGAAGCCGAGCCCCGGCGCACGGTGTCGGCGAGGAGGCCGGCGAACCCGAGCAGCGGCAGCACGACGAGGAAGGAGAAGGCGTAGAAGGGCACCTCGCCGACGTAGCGCAGCGTCGTGCCGGCGTCGGCCGACACGCTCGGCATGGCCCAGGCACCGAAGGCGAAGATGCCGAAGGCGCCGATGCAGCCCATGGCGACCCGGTGCTTGGTGAGGCGGGTGCGGGCGCTGACCGGGACGATGTCGCCGACGATGCCGAGCACCGGGATGGCGAAGAGGTACACGTTCGGCTGCGCCCAGGCCCAGGCGATGCGCTGGAAGACGCCCTCGCTGCCGCCGAGGAAGGTGCCGCCGTCGCCGCCGTAGCGCAGGTCGACGTAGACGAGGAGCATCACGGCGGCGAGCACCGGGAGCGTGAGCACCGTGACCGCGGCGGTGACGAGGCTCGACCACGTGAACAGCGGCGCCCGGTGCAGGCCCATGCCCGGCGCCCGGAGCGCGAAGGCGGTGGTCCCCACGCAGATGGCGCCGAGGGTGAGCGCGGCGAGCACGGCGATGAACGCGGCGACGAACAGCTCCACGGCCTCGCCGTCGCTGCCGAAGGGGCCGCCGTCGGCGAGGAAGGAGGCGATGAGCACGCCGCCGGCCGCGAGGTACGTCCAGTAGGCGGCGGCCGCCGCCCGTGGGAAGGCGATCGTCGGCGCCCCGACCTGGGCGGGGACCACCGAGGTGGCGAGGCCGAGGAAGAGCGGGAACAGGAACAGGAACGTCCCGGCCACGGCGTGGAGGCTGTAGGTCTGGGCGAAGACGTCGGCGTCGAGCACGTCGCCCAGGCCTTCGGTGTCGATCTTCTCGACGCCGACCAGGGCGCCGGCCACGCCGGCGACGAGCAGGTAGACGAAGGCGGTGAAGACCCACAGGCGCCCGACGGTGCGGTGCTCGCCGGTCCCCAGGACCACGGCCAGGCCGGTGGCCGGACGGGGCGGGGCCAGCGCCGCTGCGCTGGTGCCGGAGGCGTGCGGCGCTTCGGTTTCAGTCACGGTCATCGCTGCGGGTCTCTCCTGGGGCCGGGCGACGCGGCGTCGGGACCGGGAAGGCGATCCGGGTCGGCTGCCGAACGGGGGCGGACAGTACCGAACGCCCTCGGGACGGCACGAATGGGCCTGCGGGGGGTCGGCGCGGCGTCGTCACGGCCCTCCCCCGCTCCTCTAGAGGCCGCTGCGGACCAGCTCGTCGAGGGCCATCGCCCCGAAGAGGAGGGTCACGTGGGTGATGGACCAGCCGAAGAGCCGCATGGCCCGCTTGGCGGTGGGCTCGGCGCGCAGCTTCAGGGCCTGGGCGGTGAAGAAGGCACCCGTGCCGAGGGCGGCGAGCAGGTAGATCGCGCCCATGCCGGCGACCGGGGCGAAGAGGAGCGTGAGGGCCCAGGTGACCAGGGTGTAGGCCACGATCTGGTTGCAGGTCGTGCGGGGCTCGGCGACCGAGGGCAGCATCGGGACCTCGGCGGCGGAGTAGTCGTCCTTGTACTTGATGGCCAGCGCCCAGAAGTGCGGCGGCGTCCAGAAGAAGATGATCCCGAACAGCACGATCGCCGGCCACTCGACGGTGCCGGTGACGCTCGACCAGCCGATGAGCGTCGGGACCGCGCCGGCGGCCCCGCCGATGACGATGTTCTGCGTCGAGGTGCGCTTCAGCAGCAGCGTGTAGACGAACACGTAGAAGAGGCACGCCGCGAGCGCGAGCACGGCCGACAGCAGGTTGACCGTCGACCACAGCAGCGCGAACGCGAGGACCTCGAGCACCACCGCGAACACCAGGGCGTTCCTCGGCTCGATGACCCCGGTGACCAGCGGGCGGTGCTGCGTGCGGGCCATGAGGCGGTCGATGTCGCGGTCGACGTACATGTTCACGGCGTGGGCGCCGCCGGCGGCCAGCGCACCGCCGACCACCGTGGTGACCACCAGCCACAGCGACGGGAGGCCCTCGGCCGCGACGATCTGGGTCGGCACCGTCGTGACCAGCAGCAGCTCGATGATCTGCGGCTTCGTCAGCGAGACGTAGGCGCCGAGCTTCGACCGGAGCGAGGGGGTGGCGGCCACGAGCATGACGAGGCCCGAGCCTACGCCCGCTGCGACGGGGCCTCCCAAGCAGGAGCGGGTGCCCCTCCGCCGGCGGCGGCTGGCACCCCGGCGCCGTGGCACGCCACGCTGGAGCGGTGCGGCGTCCGACGCTCTCCCCCACGGCGTACCGCCGGATCACGCTCCTCGCGCTCGCCCTCCTCGGCATCATCGTGCTGACCGGCGCAGGGGTCCGGCTCACCGGCTCCGGACTCGGCTGCTCCACCTGGCCGAGCTGCGAGCCGGACAGCTTCGTGCCCCACGAGGAGTCCGGCATCCACGGCACGATCGAGTCGACGAACCGCTACTTCACCGGGCTCGTGTCGGTGGGCGTCGTCCTCGCCGTCGCCGGGTCGTTCTTCCGGGTGCCTCGCCGCCGCGACCTGACCTGGTGGTCCTGGACCCTGGTGGCCGGCGTGGTCGGGCAGGTCGTGCTCGGGGGCCTCACCGTGCTGTTCGAGCTCTCCCCGCCCTTCGTGATGGGCCACTTCCTCCTGTCGGCCGTGCTGGTCGCCTGCGCCGTCGTCCTCCACCATCGCTCAGGCGAGCCCGACGACGGCGAACGCCGGCCGGTGGCCACGCCCGAGGTCCGGCTGCTCACCCGCCTGCTGGTGGTGGCGTCCGGCGTCGTGCTGGTGACCGGAACGGTGGTCACGGGCACCGGCCCGCACGGCGGCGACGAGGACGTCGCCCGCCTCGACCTCTTCCTCCCCGACGTCGTCCGGGTCCACAGCATCGCCGTGTGGCTGCTGCTCGCCGGCACCCTCTGGACGCTGCACCTGGTCCGCCGGGGCGGCGCGTCGCCCACCGTCGAGCGGGCGCTGCGTGCGCTGGTCGTCGTCGAGGTCGCCCAGGGGGCGATCGGCTACGTGCAGTACTTCAGCGGCGTGCCGGTCGGCCTGGTGGCTGCCCACATCGCCGGCTCGATGCTGGTCCTCGGCGCCGCGCTCACCGCGCTCCTGCGCACGTCCGTGGTCGAGCGCTCGGGCCG
>DASUEE010000184.1:0-2479 GCA_036275235.1 Acidimicrobiales bacterium
CGTCGGCCTCGAGGGTCGCTACGCCGAGTTCGCCGGCTCCGTCGTCCCGGTCGATGCCCGCATCGTCCTGTTCGTCGAACCGGGCACCGAGCTCGAGGCGAAGAACCGCCTGGGACGGATCGGCTTCGACCAGGTCGTCGGCTACCTCGAGGATCCCTTCGACGTGTTGCTCGCCCACCAGGACCAGGGCCAGGTGGCGTCCCGCCTCACGCCGGTCGACTTCGAGGAGCGCCGGCGCGAGCTGGGCGAGATCCAGCTGGTCGACGTCCGCAACCCCGGCGAGCACGCCCTCGGCACGGTCCCCGGCTCGGTCAACATCCCGGTGGGGCAGCTGCCCGCCCGCCTGGGCGAGCTCGACCCGGACCGGCCCACGGTCGTCTACTGCGCCGGCGGCTACCGCTCCTCGGTGGCGGCGTCGCTGCTGCGGGCGAACGGCTTCACGGACGTGAGCGACATCCTCGGGGGCTACGGCGCCTGGAACGAAGTGGTCCAGGTCGCATGACCGCCGTGGTGCGCAGGTTCCGGCCCGCCATCCGGCGGGAGGACCTGCTGTCCGACCTCGGGGCGGGTCTCACCGTCGGCGCCATGCTCGTGCCGCAGGCGATGGCCTACGCGCTGCTGGCGGGGCTGCCCCCCGAGGTCGGCCTGTACGCCTCCACGGTCCCGCTGGTGCTCTACGCGATCTTCGGGACCTCACGGCAGCTGGCCGTCGGGCCCGTGGCCATCGTGTCGCTGCTCAGCGCCACCGCACTGGCCAGCGTCGCCGAGGAGGGTGCCGCCGGCTACGTCGCGGCCGCCGGGGTGCTGGCGCTGCTCGTCGGCGTCATCCACCTGGTGCTCGGCATCGGCCGGCTCGGGTTCCTCACCCGGCTGCTCTCGCACCCCGTGCTCGTCGGCTTCACCTCCGCTGCGGCGCTGATCATCGGCGCCAGCCAGGTCAAGCACCTCCTCGGCGTGAAGCTCGAGAACGACGAGCACTTCCACGAGACCGTCTGGGAGCTGATCCAGAAGGCCACCGACGCCCACGGCCTGACCCTGGCCATCGGGCTCGGCGCCATCGCCCTGATGTTCTCGCTCAAGCGGTGGCTCCCGGCCGTGCCGGGCGCGCTGGCGGCCGTGGTGATCACCACCGGGGCGTCCGTCGCGTGGGACCTCGAGTCCCGCGGGGTGAAGGTCGTGGGGGAGATCCCCCAGGGCCTGCCGCCCTTCACCATCCCCGAGGACCTCGGTCTGGTCGGCAGCCTCCTCCCGGCCTCGATGGTGATCACCCTGGTCGGCTTCATGGAGTCGATCGCGGTGGCCAAGGTGTACGCCCGGCGCAACCGCTACGAGGTGGACGCGAACCGCGAGCTGATCGGCCTCGGTGCCGCCAACGTCGGCGCCGGCCTGTTCGGCGGCTACCCGGTCACGGGCGGCTTCAGCCGCACGGCGGTGAACGCCGAGGCGGGCGCCCGCACGAGGGGCGCGGCGATCATCACCGCCGCCATCGTCACCCTGGTGATCGTCGCCCTCACGCCGCTGTTCGAGCAGCTGCCCTCGGCCACCCTCGGCGCCATCGTCGTGGTCGCCGTCGCCAAGCTCTTCGACCTCGCCGAGATCAGGCACATCAAGCACCTGAAGACGGCCGACTTCGTCACGCTCGTCGTCGCCTTCGTGGCCACCCTCGCCCTCGGCGTGGAGCTCGGCATCGGCGTGGCGGTCGTCGCCTCCATCGTCGTGGCGACGGTCCGCATGATGACCCCGCACACGGCCGAGCTCGGCCGCCTCCCGGGCACCACGCTGTACCGCAACGTCGCCCGCTTCGCCGAGGCCGAGCGGATCCCCGGCGTGGAGATCGTCCGCTTCGACGTGTCGCTGTCGTACCTCAACGTCGACTTCCTGAAGCGGCGCGTCCACCGCATCGTCGACGACTCGGACCACTCCCTGCGCGCCGTCGTCCTGGACGCGAGCGGCGTGAACGACATCGACACGTCGGCGACCGAGGCCCTGGGGGAGCTGATCTCCGAGCTGGACGAGCAGGGCTGCGCCGTCCACCTCGCGGCGGTGAAGGGGCCGGTGCGCGACGTCCTGATGCGCGCCGGGCTGTACCAGCGGCTCGGCGACCGCGTGCACAACCAGGTGCACGATGCGGTGCTCGCCCTCGCCCCGGCCGCAGATCCGGCGCAACCGAAGCCCGATCGCGGGGCATGAAGGAGGAACGATGGAGATCCCCGACGAGACCACCGACGACCTGATCCGACGCCTCCGGCGCATCGAGGGCCAGGTCAGGGGCATCCAGGCGATGCTCCTCGAGCGGCGCGACTGCGCCGACGTCGTGACCCAGATCGCCGCCGCCAACAAGGCGCTCGAGCAGGTGGGCTTCAAGCTCGTGGCCTCCGGGCTGACGTACTGCGTCACCCACCCGGAGGAGGCCGCCGAGAGCGGCTACGACCTGTCACGGGTCGAGAAGATGTTCATGAAGATCGGCTAGGAGGAGCGC
>DASUEE010000185.1:0-9145 GCA_036275235.1 Acidimicrobiales bacterium
GCGGAGCCGGAGCCCCGGGGTGGGGCAGGACGGACACGGAAGCGACCAGCGTATCGACCGGCTGCGGGGGTGGGCACATCCACGTCGCCCATGGTGCCCTGGACCCTCCGACAAGAACCCCGCGGATCAGGCGGGGCAGGCCCCTCCGGGGACCTCGAGGCGGGTGCCGGCGGCGAAGCGCTCGGCCACCGGCGAGCCCTGCGCCACCTCGATGGAGGACGTCCAGGCGCCGCCTGAGGGGTAGCGCTCGCAGGCGTCGGGGTCCTCCGACGCGCACGGCGCCATGTCGGCCCGGGAGACGAAGGCCCCGTCGGGCCCGAACCAGCCGATCGTGAGCGGGAGGACCGTGTCGTACATGTAGAAGGCGCCGTCGGTGGGCTGCTCGATCGTGAACAGCATCCCGTCGTGGCCCTCGAGGTCGGTGACCTGCATCAGCCCCCGCGCGCGCTCCTGCTGGGTGTCGGCGTGGAGCAGGCACAGCTCCAGCACCTCGCCGGACGCGGCCACCAGCCGGGCGGCCACCGCCCCGAACCGGGCGGCGAGGGAGCCGTCGGGCGCCGCGGTCTCGGTGGTGTCCTCGACGACGGGGTCGGCGGGCTGGTTCGCTCCCTCGGCGACGCACCCGGCGAGACCGGCCGCGAACACGCCGCCGACCACCCAGCGCATGATCCGGCGGCCGCGCACGTCGTCGACCGTGGGCAGCCACGACGGCGCCCACGACGGCGGGTCGAGCAGCGGGTCCCGCGGGTCGGCCACGGCGTCAGTGTGGCCTACCGATGCGAGAGGATCGGCGCCGGAGGCGCGCTGGGCGCGCGCTCGCCGCCGATCGGCGCGCTCGGGACGGGGCTGGCCACCGGGGAGTGTCAGCTGCCGTAGAGCCCCAGGGTCTCGGCGGCCTCGGCGGAGAGGTGGTAGCTCTCGTCGTCGCTCGGGAAGGCACGGGTCCGCACGTCGGCGGCGAAGGCGGCCAGGGCGTCGACCGACACCGCGCCGACGTCGGCGTAGCGGCGGACGAACTTCGGCGTGATCCGGTCCTCGATGCCGAGGACGTCGTGGTACACGAGCACCTGGCCGTCGCAGTCGACGCCGGCGCCGATGCCGATGGTGGGGACGTCGACGGCGTCGGTGACCAGGCGGGCGACGGCGTCGGGCACGCCCTCGAGCACGATGGCGAAGCACCCGGCCGCGGCGAGCGCCTTGGCGTCGGCCACCAGCTGCATGGCGGCGTCGTGGTGCTTGCCCTGCACCTTGAACCCGCCCATCGCGTGCACCGACTGGGGGGTGAGGCCGAGGTGGCCCATGACCGGGATCTCGGCGTCGAGGATGGCCTCGATCGCCGGGAGGCGCTTGCGGCCGCCCTCGAGCTTCACCGAGTGGGCGCCTGCCCGGATGAGGGTGGCCGCGTTGCGGACGGCCTCGTGCGGGTCGGTGTGGTAGCTCATCCACGGCAGGTCGGCGACCACCATCGGCACGCGGTGCTCGGCGGTCGAGGTCTTCAGCCCGCGGGCGACGGCGCCGGTGTGGTGGGCGATGTCGCCGACGGTGACGGCGAGCGTGTCGTCGTGGCCGAGCACGACCATGGCGACGGAGTCGCCGACGAGCAGCAGGTCGACGCCGGCGGCGTGCGCCATGCGCGCGCCGGGGGCGTCGTAGGCCGTGACCATCACCAGCGGCTCGCGGTCGCCGGCCACCTTGGTGGCGCGGATCGCAGGCGCGTTCCAGGAAGGGCGCATCAGGTTCTCCTCGGATCCGTCCAGCGGCGGGTGCCTGCCGGCGGTGAGCACGAGTGTACGACGCCGTCAGGCGGCTGGCCACCCGCCCCGGCGATAGGTTCGCCCCATGACCACCGGCACGTGCGACAGCTGCGGTCGCGACGAGGACGTCACCGAGGTCCGGCGGGTCTACGTGACCCCGGAGGACTGGGACACCGAGGGCAAGGTGGAGCCGCAGGCGGGCACCGAGCGGTGGTGCGACGTGTGCCGCACCCACTACCCCCACCAGGAGGTCTGACCGCCGCTCAGTCCTGCGGGACGAGCGTGGTCGCCGGCCGCGGGGGCACCGTCGACGTGGTGGTGGTGGTCGTGGTGGGCGCGGTCGTGGTGGTGGTCGACGACGGCGGGGGCTGCTCCTCGTCCTGCGGCTCGGTCGTGGTGGTGGTCTCCTCCGGGTCCTCGGTGGTGGTGGTCGTGGCCCGGCACCCGTCCTCGTCGGGGTCCTCGCCCTCGCCGCAGGGCGGCAGCGTCGTGGTGGTCGACGTGGTGGTGGTGAGGTCGGCGCCCAGCACCTCGCCGGTGAACGTCGGGGACGGGAACGACCCGTGGTCCTCGTCGCCGACGGCGGCCCGCATGAACGTCCGCCAGATCTGCGCGGGGAACGAGCCGCCCGTGATGTCCCGGCCCCGGACGTCGCGCATGAAGCGGGGGTTGCCCTGCTCGTCGGGGTCGGGGAAGCCCATCCAGACCGCGGTGGTGAGCCGCGGCGTGTACCCGACGAACCAGGCGTCGCGGTAGTCCTGGGTGGTGCCGGTCTTGCCGGCGACGGGGAAGCCGGGGTTGGCGCCGGTGCCGGTGCCGCCGAGCACGACCTGGCGCAGGGCGTAGGACACCTGGGCCGCGGTGGTCTCCGAGATGGCCCGCTCCGACTTGGTGGACGCCGTCTCGAGCACCCGCACCTCGCCGTCGACCACCTGCTCGACCTTGGTGATGACGATGGGCTCGATGGCCTGGCCGCCGCGGGCGAACGTCGAGTAGGCGCTGGCCATGTCCAGGACCGACACCTCGCCGGCGCCGAGCACCAGCGAGTTCACCACCGGCAGCTCCGAGCGGACGCCGAGCCGGCGGGCGATGTCGGCGGCGTTCGCCGGGCCGACCTCGAGCATGAGCTTGGCGTAGATCGTGTTCGAGGAGATCTGCGTGGCCTCCTCCAGGTCCATCACGCCCTCGTTGCCGCGCTCGTAGTTCGACACCTCCCAGTCCTCGCCGGCGTTGGCGTCGGGGAAGACGTGCTCGTACTCGTTCTCGAAGCGGGAGCGCAGGGAGATGCCCTTCTCGAGCGCCGTCGCCAGGACGAACGGCTTGAACGACGAGCC
Organism: Acidimicrobiales bacterium; assembly: GCA_036275235.1. Classification (GTDB taxonomy): domain Bacteria; phylum Actinomycetota; class Acidimicrobiia; order Acidimicrobiales; family Salinilacustritrichaceae; genus Salinilacustrithrix. Next base: position 3,089 of record DASUEE010000185.1, read on the forward strand.
GGGCTGGCGGCCGGTGCCGCCGGACCCGCGACCGAGGGCGAGGTTCACCTCGGACGCCTCGAAGTCACGCCCGCCGACCATGGCGAGCACGCGGCCCGCCTCGTCGATGGAGACGAGGGCACCGGACGGGTCCTCGGGGCGGTCGAGCAGGCCCCACACCGCCTGGTGCGCCTCGGCCTGCAGGTCGAGGTCGAGGGTGGTGTACACGCGCAGCGCCCCGCCGTTCACCCGCTCGGCGCCGTACTTGTCGTACAGCAGCCGCCGGACGTGCTCGACGTAGTAGTGGCTGCCGACCTCGGCGCCGCGCAGCACGGTCATGCTGTCGCGCTGGGACCGGGGCCGGACCATGTCGCCGATGGGGGTGGCGGCGGCGGCGCGCTCCTCGGCGGTGATCGCTCCCGTGCGGACCATGCCGGCGAGGACGGAGTCGCGCCGGAAGGTGGCGCGCTCGGGATCGTTGGTGACGTCGGCGGTCTCGGGCGAGCGGATGAGGCCGGCCAGGTAGGCGGCCTCGGAGAGACCGATGTTCCGGATCGACTTGCCGTAGTACGAGCGGGCTGCGGCTTCGGCGCCGTAGGCGCCACGTCCGAAGTAGACGATGTTCAGGTAGCGCTCGAGGATCTCCTCCTTCGACAGCTCCCGCTCGAGCTCGATGGCGAGCACGGCCTCCTTGAGCTTGCGCAGGACCGTTCGCTCGGACGACAGGTACGCGTTCTTCGCGTACTGCTGGGTGATCGTGGAGCCGCCCTGGCGGACGCCCTCGTTGCGCAGGTCGCGGTACAGGGCCCGGGCGATGCCCACGGGGTCGATGCCGGAGTGGGAGAAGAACTGGCGGTCCTCGGCGGCGAGGACGGCGTCGATGAAGACCTGGGGCATCTCCTCGAGGGGCACCGACACGCGGTCCTCCTCGCCGGAGAGCTTCGCCATCGCGTTGTCCTCGCTGCACTGCTCGGTGACGTCGGCGGCGCAGACGAAGGTGGACTGGAGGAGCGGGTCCTCCTCGGGCAGGTCGACCTGGGCGAGGACGAACCCGGCGCCGGCGAGGGCGCCGACGAACACGAGCGCGCCGAGGAAGAGGCTGCGGCGGAACCGCCACAGGACGCTACGGCGCTTCGGCGCCGGCTTCTTGGGGCTGGGCTTCCGCGGGGGCTTCGACGACGGGCGTGCTGCCATCCGTGGGGTCCGCTCGGGGGCGACGCACGATGCTACCGGCGCCGGCGGCGAGGACGGCCAGCGGCAGGGCGACGCCCACCGCCACGGCCACGGCGTCGCCGTACGCGCGGGTGTCGGCGCCGGCCCAGCCCCACAGCGGGATCAGCCCGAAGCCGACGGCCACCGCGGTGAGCGCGGAGACGTCGTCCCGGCGAGCGGGCCCGAGGCGACCGCACGACCCGGCGGCGAGGGCGGCGACCGCCGCAGCGCCGACGGCTGCCTGCTCGGGCGCGGTGGCGACGCCGGCCGCCTGCACGGCGGCGACCACGCCGGGCACGAGGGCGAGGAGCGCCAGCGGGTGGCGCCCCGCGAGGGCGAGGACGGCGCCCGCGCCGAGGAGGGCGCCGGCGGCGCGCAGCTCGGGCACGTCGAGGGCGAGCAGGCCGACGGCGGCGAGCGCGCCGCCGAGCGGGAGGCGGTGGGCGACGGGGCGCTCCCGGACGAGGAACAGCGCGGCCGCACCGGCGGCGACGCCGGCGGCGACGACGAGCAGGACGAGGTCGACGTCGGGGTCGGGGGCTCGCCGGGGGACCACGCGAGCGAGCGCGAGGAGCCCGGCGGGGACCAGCAGGCGGCCGGGCGGGCCCCACACCGCGGCGGCGGCCAGGGCCACGATGGTGCCGGCAGCGGCGAGGGCGACGGCGGCTGGGGCCTCCTCGCCCACCAGCCCGGCGGCCACCAGGAGGGACGCGGCGAGGACCACGGCCTGCCCGGGACGGGGACCCCGCTCGACCAGGAGGCGGGCGGCGGCGAGGACGCCGAGCACGACGACGCCGGCGGCGTAGCGACGGTCCGGCAGGCGGGCGGGGTCGAGGGCGGCGGCGCCCGGGACGGCGGTGAGCGCGAGCAGCGCGGCAGCCGCGCCGGTGGCGGTGGCGGTGCGTGACGACAGCGCGAGCGCCGCCAGGCCGGCGCTCGCCGCGGCGAGGAGCGGGTCGGCGACGAGGTCGCCGGCCGTCACCGGCTCGCTGCTGCCGGCGACCACCGCCCAGCCCAGGCCGACCGCGCCGACGGTGGCCGAGGCGATGGCGCGGGACCGATCGGGAACGATCGACACGGCGAGCGCGGCCGCCGCCGGCGCCACGAGGAGGAGCACGAGCAGCCCGCTCACGCCGGCCACCCCGCGAGGACCACGGCGGCGAGGCCGAGGACGACCGCCGCCCAGGGGCGGAGCCCACGGGCACGACCTGCGTCGCCGGCCGCGACCACGCCGAGGGCGAGGATGACCCCGGCCGCCGATGCCAGCACCCGGAGCAGGAGGTCGCTGGGTCCGGGACCGGCGGCGAGGGCGGCGGCGAGCAGCCCGCAGGGCACGGCCGGGGCCCACCGCAGGACCGGCGAGGGCGCATCGGGCAGGGGGGCCGCCACGAGGATCACGGCGCCGGCGGCGAGCCACGCCGACGCCGCCGCCGTGGCCGGTCCGACCGCGACCGCGAGGCCCAGCACGCTCTGGGCACCTGCGAGGTCGTCGAGCCCGGCGGTGCGGAACCGCACCGACGCGGCCAGCACGGCGAGGAGGGCCGCGGCGGCGCCCCGGCGGGAGCGGGTGGCGGCGCCGAGCAGCAGGGCGGCGACGACCGCCGACCCCGCAGAGGCGACCGCGAGGACGGTGGCCGCGCCGGCGGCGACGAGGCTGGTCGTGGCCTGGTCGGGTTCGATCGGCGAGCGCAGGGCGGCCGGCGCCGGGGCGCGACCGGCAGGCGTGGGGCTCACCGGCCCCGGAAGCCCTCGACCGGGAAGGTCTGCAGGAGGTGGTTCCACCCGCACCCGGCGCACACCTCGACCACGTAGCAGGTGCACTCCGTCGTGGTCTGGCGGACCTTGTCCATGTCGTGGCGGTCCTCGATCGCGTACCCGGAGCGGGGCAGGTGCGGCCCGAACGCGTAGGTCACGAGCACGAGGAAGCGGTCCTCGCAGATCGGGCAGATCTCGGAGGTCTTGCGGCTGATGTGCTCGGCCGCCCGGCGCAGCTCGGGGTGGGCGTCGCAGACCTCGTGCTGGGCGAGGCGGCCCCGACGGAACTCCGCCACGAGCGCGTGCCGGGCCATGCGGTGGTCGACCACGCCGGCGGGGCGATCGGTGCCCGTGAGGTGGCGGGCGCCGGGGAACGGCATCCGCTGCAGGGTAGCGGGGTGCCGAAGGGCCGGTGCCGCCGGCGCTAGTTGCCCTCCTTGCGGGCCCGGAGGACGAGCGTGGCCGGGACCTGGGCCATGGCCGGGCTCCAGTGGGGGCCGTGCGCGGGCACGGATGGCGCCGGCTCGAGCAGGTGATCGACCCGGAAGCCCGCCCGGGTCAGCTCGGTGAACAGCGCCGAGGTGGAGCGGACGAAGGTGCCGTGCCGGGGGTCGTCGTGGGCGAAGGGCTGCTCCTCGAACGCGGAGCGGCGGATGCGCAGCGGGTCGGCGGACCCCGGGTCGACGAGGGCGAAGGCGGGGTGCGGCACGGCCACCACGAAGGAGTGCTCGGTGCGCAGGACCCGGTGCACCTGGCGGAACACCCGGCCCACGTCGGCGACGCGCGCGAGGGAGTGCACCGACAGGACGGCGTCGATGGTGTCGGCCCGCAGGAACGCCAGCTCGGCGAGGGACGAGTGGTGCAGCTCGACCTTGACGTCCGCGTCATCGGCGCTGCGGCGGGCTGCCGCGACCTGCTCGCCGTCGGCGTCGACCGCGATGACGCGGCCGCCGGCGCGCGCCAGCGCCACGGCGTTGCGGCCGGCCCCGCAGCCGAGGTCGAGGATCCGCTTGCCGGTGACGTCGCCGAGCAGGCGCAGCGCGGCCTCGCTGGGGATCTCGGGTCCGTAGGTGACGACGTCGTCGGGCAGCGCAGCGCCCTCCGGCGCCGCGACGGTGAACGGGGTCCAAGCCGCAGGCCGGGTGTCGGTCATGGCGCCAGTCTCCTACGCCGGGGGGTCCGCCGCCGGGGATCGCTGCTCGGCCCACCAGGCCCGGAGCCGGCGGGTGGCCTCCTCCTCGCCGAGGGGGCCCTCCTCCATGCGGGCGTCGAGCAGGAAGCGCAGGGCGCGGCCGACCTCGGGCCCGGGGGGCAGGTCGAGCAGGGCCATGACCTGCTGGCCGTCGAGGTCGGGGCGCAGGGCGTCGATCGCCTCCTGCTCGCGCAGCACCTCGATGCGCTCCTCGAGCGCGTCCATGCGTCGCGAGAGCATCTCGGCGCGACGGCGGTTGCGGGTGGTGCAGTCGCAGCGCGTGAGCTCGTTGAGCTTCCCGAGCAGCGGACCGGCGTCGCGCACGTAGCGGCGCACGGCGGCGTCGGTCCACGCGTCGTCGCCGTAGCCGTGGAACCGGAGGTGCAGGAACACGAGCTGCGACACGTCGTCGCGCACGTCGTTCGGGTACTTCAGCTCCTTCATGCGCCGCCGGGCCATCCGGGCACCGACGACCTCGTGGTGGTGGAAGCTCACTCCCTTGGGGCCGAAGTCGCGCGTGGCGGGCTTGCCGATGTCGTGGAGCAGGGCGGCGAGGCGCAGCACCAGGTCGGGCGACGTCTTGCGGACCACGGCGATGGTGTGGGCCAGGACGTCCTTGTGGTGGTGGATGGGGTCCTGCTCGACCCGCATCGCCGGCAGCTCGGGGAGGAAGTGCTCGGCGAGGCCGGTGTCGCACAGGAACCACAGCCCCGGCGACGGGTCGTCGAGCACCAGCAGCCGGTTCAGCTCGTCCCGGATGCGCTCGGCCGACACGATCTCGAGGCGCTCCGCCATCGCCTCCACGGCCTCGACGAGCTCGTCGTCGGGCTTCAGGTCGAAGCGGGTGAGGAACCGGGCGGCGCGCAGCATCCGCAGCGGGTCGTCGGAGAACGACTCGGACGCGGCGAGCGGGGTGCGCAGGACCTTGGCGGCGAGGTCGGCCGTGCCGCCGAAGGGGTCGACGAGGCGGGCGTCGGGCAGCGACAGCGCCATCGCGTTGATGGTGAAGTCGCGACGGGACAGGTCGGCCTCGATGTCGGTGGCGAAGCGGACCTCGGGCTTGCGGGAGTCGGGGTCGTAGGCCTCGGCGCGGTGCGTGGTGATCTCGTGGTCGATGGTGCGGCCGTCGGCGCCCACGCGGATGAGGGCGCCGATGGTCCCGAAGCGCTTGCCCTGCGTCCACACCGCCTCGACGCCGTCGAAGCCGGCGAGCACGGCCTCGATCTGCTCGGGCGTGGCGTCGGTGGTGAAGTCGTAGTCGGAGGGCAGCTCGTCGCCGACGAGGAGGTCGCGCACGACACCGCCCACCAGGTAGAGGCGGTGCCCGGCCGCGGCGAACGCGTCGGCGAGGGGGCCGACGTCGTCCAGCACGGGCGTGAAGCGCTCGGGGATCACGGCACCAACGATAGGGGTGGGCTCCGGAGCCCCTTCATTCGCTGATCGATCGGGCAGGTCGGAACAGGATGTCCAAGACCGCCGGAGCCTGGAACACCCGGTTGTACGACCTCCCGGTCACCTCCTCGAGGACGCCCAGGTCGGTCAGGCGGGCCACGGCGCTGTTCGCCGCCTGGTTCGTGACCTGGTGCGCTTCGGCAACGGCCTTGACCGTCACCGACGGGTGTTCGATGAGCTTCGCCGTCACGTCGAGGGCGACCCCTTCACACGCTCCCTCTTCAGAAGCGCAAGGGTGCCGTCTCGCCACCCGAGCAGGTCGCGGATCCGGCGCTCGGCATCGCTGGCTTGGGCTGCCAATCCCTCGCAGACGAACCGAACCCACTCATCGAGTGAGCCGGTGGCACTCACCTCCCGGAGGAGATGGCGGTACTGATCCGCGCGTACCTCGAAGTACGGCGAGAGGTTGATCAGTGGTTCGCCGAGGAGACCCGACTCGATCAGCTGGAGGATCGCGAGCAGCCGAC
>DASUEE010000186.1:0-5267 GCA_036275235.1 Acidimicrobiales bacterium
GCGCTCCAGCAGCCGGTCGCGCACCGACTCCCCCTTCTGCCGGGCGGGCTCGGACGCCACCCGCCAGCCGTGCCGGGACGAGTACACCAGCGGATCCTCCCCCAGCCGCCCGGCACCGACGTCGGCGACGTCCACCACGTAGCAGTCGTGGTCGAGGCCGAGGTCGAGCTTCTGGCGCACCTCGCAGCGCAGCCACGCCAGGCACCCGACCACGTGGGGCACCGGGCCGAACCCGTCGACCTCTGCTTCGGTCAGGTACTCGGTGAACAGGTGGTGGAACTTGCGGCCCGGGTACGAGAAGTACTGGCCCTGCTCCACCTGATCGCCGGCGAGGATCGACACGGAGAACCAGCCGGCGGCCTCGATGAGCGCGTGCGTGTCGTGCTTGCGGGACACCGAGGCCAGCAGCACCGGCTCCTCGAAGGAGATCTGGCTGATCCAGTGCGAGGTGTAGGCCCGGGTCACGCGGTCGTGGCGCGCGGCGACGACCTGCACCCCCTTGGTCATCTGGCCGAGGCACCTCTTCACGTCGCGGTCGATCACGTCCTCGACGCTAGGCACTCACGTGAACGCCGCCGACAGCAGGTCGGCGAACAGCCCCTCCGGGTCGACGTCGATGCCGTGGCGTGCGAACCACGCCGAGACGTTGCACACGTCGCGGTGCAGGAACTCGAGGCCACCGGGGTTCGCCGCCAGATCCACCGCCTGGGGCAGGTCGATGAACCAGAGCCTCCCCTCCCACCACAGCAGGTTGTAGGCGGACAGGTCGCCGTGGGCCCACCCGGCGGCGGTGATGGCGTGGAGACCCTCGACGAGCTGGTCCCAGGCGTCGGCGACGTCGGCGGGCGACAACCGCGCGCGGGCGAGCTGCGGCGCCGCCTGCTCCTCGGAGCCCACGTACTCCATGTGGAGGACGTCGCCGGCGAACGACACCGGGTAGGGCACCTGGCAGCCGGCCTCGTGGAGGGTCCGCAGCACGTCGTGCTCGTGGCTCAACCACCGGTCCTGCAGCAGGCGCTTGCCGTAGGTCGACATCGACTCGACGGCGCGCCGGTCGCGGCTCTTGCGGAACTGGCGTCCCTCGCGGTACTCGACGTCGTGGCGGAACGCGGACGATCGCTGGACGCCGAGCGCCTCGAGGGTGCCCTTCTCGGTCACGGTCCGGGGCAGGTACCGCTTGCGGGCGAGCACGCAGCTGCGACCGTCGTCGGCGAACCACTCGACGAGGTCGATCTGGGCCTCCTTGCCCGAGCGGAGGGTGCCGAGGAGGTGCTCGTCCACCGGATCGGTGACGAGCCAGGACGGGGTGGTCCCGTGGGACATGGGTGGTGGGCTCCTGGTGCGGGGCGGTCTGGTGGGACCGGCCGCCGCGGTGTGAACCCGCGGTTCAGGCGCTCCGGGGCGCGCGGCCGGCGGCGAGGTGCTCCGTCGCTGCAGTCATGTGCTCCGGCCCTCCTCGCTCGTCGCCGACGTCCGCACGGTACGACCGCAGCCGCGCCCGGCCCAGCGGTTTTCGCCCCGTCAGTTGAGACGGGCGCGCAGGCGCTGCGCTCGCGCCAGCTCGTCGCCGGGGTCGTCGACCGCGCCGTCCTCCACGAGCGATTCGATGACCTTCGCGGCGCGCACGAAGTCGCCGCAGGCGGCGAGCGCACCCCCGTAGGCCCTCCGGTCGTCGGCGGTCGCACCGGGCACGAGGGTGCGGAGCCGGGTGGCCCAGAGCAGACCGGCCCGGTCGCTGCGGTGCCGGTGGATCGCGACGAGGTTGGCGAGGATCCGCGCCACCACCTGGGCGGGCGGCACGGGGTCGAGGTGGGGGTCGAGGTCGACGCCCGGCGCGAGCCGGGAGAACTGGTCGTCGAGCTCCGTGCGGTCGAGGACCCGCCCGCCGGCGAAGGAGTCGATCCACCGCCGGGGCCCGGTGGTGGTGCAGGCGAGGAAGTGGGCCGGCGTGCCCACCCCGGCGAGCGCCACGCCCGCCCGGCGCCCCACCTCGATGAGCACCACCGACAGGGTGATGGGGATCCCGCGTCGCCGGCTGAGGACGTCGTGGAGGTAGGAGTTGCGCGGGTCGTAGTAGTCGACCTGGTCGCCGACGAAGCCGCACGAGCCGAACAGCGTGCGGGTGAGCGACTCGAGGTCGGGAGACGGCACCTCCTCGGCGAGGGCGTCGAGCAGCGCCAGGTTGCCCTCGACGTCGCAGGACCGGTCGGCGTGGGCGGCGATGAGCAGCGCCGCCTCGTCGAGGGGGAACGACGGCCCGGCGACGAGGTCGGCGAACCGCTCGGTGAGCTCCACGGCCGCTGACCGTAGCCCTGTCCCGCGGGGCGTGCGCCGGGGACCGGCTGCGATGTCCCGCTACCGTCCGCCGGCACCCATCCGATCGGTCCCAGGAGGACGCCGCAGCCATGTACCCCGGTGCCCACGCCGCCACCCGCCCCGAGCACCCCGCCGTGATCATGGGGGGATCGGGTGAGGTCATGACCTACCGGGAGCTCGACGAGGAGGCCAACCGCCTCAGCCAGCTCCTCCGCGCCAACGGCCTGCAGCCCGGCGACCACGTCGCGTTCTGCCTCGAGAACCACCCGCGCTTCCTCGCCATCGCGTGGGGCTGCCACTACGCCGGCCTCTACTACACCGCCATGTCGTCGCGGCTCAACGACGACGAGATGCAGTACATCCTCAACGACTGCGGCGCCCGGGCGTTCATCACCTCGGCGTACAAGCGCGACGCCGCCGTGAAGCTCCTGGACGAGGCGCCCGGGGTGGAGACGTGGCTGATGCTCGACGGCACGGCCGACGGCTACGCGTCGTACGAGGAGACCATCGCCGAGCAGCCCGCGGAGCCGTTGCCGGACCGCGTGGCGGGTGCCGACATGCTCTACAGCTCGGGCACCACGGGCAAGCCCAAGGGCGTGAAGCCGCCGATGCCGAGCCAGCCCCTCGAGTCGACGCCGAGCGCCGTGTACGGGCTCATGGCGCTGCTGTTCGGGCTCACCGAGGACAGCGTGTACCTGTCGCCGGCACCGCTGTACCACGCCGCTCCGCTGCGCTTCTGCATGGGCGCGCAGATGGCCGGCGCCACCGTCGTGGTCATGGAGCACTTCGATCCCGAGGAGGCGCTGAAGCTGATCGAGCAGCACCGCATCACCCTCAGCCAGTGGGTGCCCACCATGTTCATCCGCATGCTGAAGCTCCCCGAGGAGGTGCGCTCCCGCTACGACGTCTCGTCGCTGCAGGCGGCGGTGCACGCGGCGGCGCCGTGCCCGGTCGAGGTCAAGCGCAAGATGATCGAGTGGTGGGGCCCGGTCCTGCACGAGTACTACGCGGGCACCGAGGGCAACGGCTTCGTCTACTGCAGCTCCGAGCAGTGGCTGGCACACCCGGGCAGCGTCGGCCAGGCGATCGTCGGCACCCTCCACATCGTCGGCGAGGACGGCCAGGAGCTGCCGCCGGGCGAGCCGGGCACCGTGTACTTCGAGGGCGAGGCCGCCTCGACGTTCGAGTACCACAACGACCCCGAGAAGACGGAGGGTTCGCGCGACCCGAAGGGCCGGGGCTGGTCGACGCTGGGCGACGTGGGCCGCCTCGACGAGGATGGCTTCCTCTACCTCACCGACCGCAAGGCGTACATGATCATCTCGGGGGGCGTGAACATCTACCCGCAAGAGGCCGAGAACGTCCTGGCGCTCCACCCGAAGGTGTTCGACGTCGCCGTCTTCGGCGTGCCGAACGAGGACTTCGGCGAGGAGGTCAAGGCGGTCGTCCAGCCGGCAGAGGGCGTCGAGCCGTCGCCCGAGCTCGAGCGCGAGCTCATCGCGTTCTGCCGGGAGAAGCTCGCCGACGTGAAGTGCCCGCGCTCCATCGACTTCCGCGACGAGCTGCCCCGCCACCCCACCGGCAAGCTCTACAAGCGCCTGCTGAAGGACGAGTACTGGCAGGGCCACGAGAGCAGCATCATCTGACGCGAGCTACGACCGGGCTGCGCTCGTGGAGGGGTCGGCAGACGCGTTCGTACGGCGCCAGCGCATGACGCGCGAACGCCCGTAGGCGACGCCGCCGGCGGCGCCGGCCGAGCTGACCGCCGCCAGCACCCACGCCAGCGGGTAGCCGTGGGCCTCCACGAGCACCCCGAAGAGGACCGGGCCGGCGAGGGCGCCCACGTACACGCCGGTCTGGGTGATGCCGGTGGCCGCTGCCGGCGCCGCCGGGTTCATCCGGACCACGGCGAGGTTGAACAGCCCCGGCCACGCCCACCCCGATCCGAACGCGACGAGCGCGCCGAGCAGGTGGGTGGCCAGGCCACCGGGCGCGAGCAGCAGGTAGCCGGCGGCGCCGCCGAGCAGCAGGGTCGACACGACGGGGAGGTGCCGACCGCCCCGGCGGTCGGCACGCCGGCCGGCGACGAGGCGCATCGTGATGCCCGTGGCGCTGCCCATCGTGAGCACCAGCCCCGCCGCGGACTCCCCCAGTCCGGCGTCCACCCCGGCCGTCACGATGAAGGTGGCGAGCGTGCCGTTGGCGGCGGACGCGAACGCGACGGCGACCGCCAGCAGGACGAGCGGGCCCACGGGCACGTCGCCCGCCCGCCGGCCCACGACCCGCCCGCCCGGAGCCACCGCGCCGACCGGCACGTGCGACGCGGCGGCCACCGCACCGAGAGCGCCGACCACGTACGCCCAGCGCCAGCCCACCGTGACCCCGAGGGCGGGGACGGCCAGGCCGCCGAGCAGCGTCCCTGCCGGGACGCCGGCCTGCTTGAGCGCCAGCGCCCAGCCCTGGCGCTCGGGCGCCACGCCACGCGCCACGAGGAGGTTCGATCCCACCTGGGCGAGCGCGTTCCCGAAGCCGGCGAGGGTGAGCGAGGCGAGCAGGGCGGCGTAGCCGGGCGTGAGGGCGATCGTCGCCTGGAGGACGGCCGAGGCGGACGCGGCGGCCCGCATCGCCCGGCCGGGACCGATCCGCTCGGCCAGCCGTCCCATGAGGGCCGAACCGGCCGCGGCCGCCGCGAAGAACGCGCCGGACGCGATGCCGAGGCGGGCGGGCGTGAACGTGAGGTCCCGACCGATCTGCACGGCGAGCGCGCCCGTGAGGAACACCGGCAGGGTGCCCACGAGGGTGACGGTCACGGCGGCGACCTGGATCCGCCGCTCGGAGACCGCTGCGATGGGCACCGCCCGACGGTACCGTCGCACGCAGATGGCCTCGTTCCCGTTCCTGGACCACCCCGGGCCCATCCCGTTCGCCCACCGCGGCGGCGCGTCCGAGGC
>DASUEE010000187.1:0-3219 GCA_036275235.1 Acidimicrobiales bacterium
CACCTGCTCGACGCGGACGACGCGTCCGTCACCGACGACATCATCGTCTGGTGGATTGGCGACGACGTCTTCGACGTCATGCCCAACGCGTCGAACACGGCCGGCGTCGTGGCCGCGGTGGGGGGCGACGACGTGACCGCCGCCCGCGCGGTGATCGCCGTGCAGGGGCCCGAGGCGCAGTCCCGGCTCGCCGCGGTGGTGCCCGAGGCGGCCGAGGTGCCTCGCTTCCGCGTGCAGCAGGTGGCCTGGGATGGCGTCGAGCTCACGGTGGCCGGCACCGGCTACACGGGTGAGGACGGGGTGGAGGTCGCCGTGCCCGTCGAGCACGCAGCGACGCTGTGGCGGGAGGTCCTGACGGCCGGCGTCACACCCGCCGGCCTGGGGGCCCGGGACACGCTGCGCCTCGAGGCCGGGTTGCCGCTGCACGGCAACGAGCTCGGCCCCGGCATCACGCCGCTGCAGGCGGGCCTGGGCTGGGTGGTCCGGTGGGACACCCCCTTCCGGGGGAAGGCGGCGCTGGAGGCCGAGCGGGAACGAGGCGTGTCTCGGCTCCTGCGGGGGTTGCGCTGCGAGGGCCGCCGTCCGCCCCGCACCGGGAACGTCGTCCGCCTCGGGGGCGTCGACGCCGGCGCGGTGACGTCGGGGAACTTCTCGCCGATGCTGGAGGCCGGCATCGCCCTCGCCTTCCTGCCCCCGGACGTCGAGGACGGCGCCCAGGTGGAGATCGACGTCCGGGGCAACGTGGTGGCGGCGAAGGTCACGCCGACGCCGTTCTGGCGTCGGTAGTGTCACCAGTCCTGCCAGGACCGGTCCGACGGAGGTGCCCGTGCGGTTCATGAAGGTGTTCGCCCTGCTCGTGGTCGCGTCGATGGCGCTCGGCGCGTGCGGCGACGACGACTCCGGCGAGACGGCGACCGGCTCCACGGCCGGCGAGGAAACCGCCGGCGAGGAAACCGCCGGCGACGAGACGCCGGGAGACGGCGACGACACCGGCGTCGACGACGACGCCCTCGCCGAGGGGATGGGGGAGTGCGGTTTCCTGGCCGGGTTCGCCACCGCCTTCGAGGACTTCGAACCGCCCGGCGTGGGCGGCACCGGCGAGACCGACTTCGGTGCCATGTTCGCCCCGCTGGCCGATGCGGCCGAGGACGTCGCCGACGCGGCGCCCTCCGAGATCCGGGACGCGTTCGAGACCGTCGCCGAGGGGTTCCGGACCGCGGCCGACGAGCTCGAGGGCGTGGTCCTCGACCTCAGCGATCCCGAGAACGTCGACCCCGAGGCCATGGCGAGGCTCGAGGAGCTCGAGAGCAGCTTCTCCCCGGACTTCGAGGCGGCGGGCGAGGAGATCGACGCCTGGATCCAGGACAACTGCGGCGATCTCGCCGACGCCTTCGACCTGGACGCCTTCGGCAGCTGAGCACCCGCCCGGATGCACGGGGCCCCGACGGCGCCCCGGTAGCGTGCGCGCCCTGTCCGAGATCTGGCCTGGCCGGGCCTACCCGTTGGGGGCCACCTTCGACGGCGCCGGCACGAACTTCAGCATCTTCAGCGAGGTGGCCGAGCAGGTCGAGCTGTGCCTGTTCGACGACCACGGCCGGGAGCACCGCCACGAGCTCGTCGAGGTCGACGCCCACTGCTGGCACGCCTACCTGCCGGGCGTGGGCCCGGGGCAGCGGTACGGCTTCCGGGTCCACGGTCCCTGGGATCCAGCTCGGGGGCTGCGCTGCAACCACCACAAGCTCCTCCTCGACCCGTACGCGAAGGCGGTGGCCGGTCGCGTCGACTGGGACCGGGCGTGCTTCTCGCACCGCTTCGAGGAGCCGGCCCGGCCGAACACCGAGGACAGCGCCGTCCACGTGCCCAAGTCGGTCGTGGTCAACCCGTTCTTCGACTGGGCGAACGACCACTCGCCCGGCACGCCGCTCGAGGACACGATCATCTACGAGGTCCACGTGAAGGGCTTCACGGCGCGCATGCCGGGCATCCCCGACGAGCTGCGGGGCACCTACGCCGGTCTCGCCCACCCGGCGGCGATCCAGCACCTGCGCCGTCTCGGCATCACCGCCATCGAGCTGCTCCCGATCCACCAGTTCGTGCACGACCACTGGCTCGTCGAGAAGGGCCTTCGCAACTACTGGGGATACAACTCGATCGCCTTCCTCGCCCCCCACAACGGCTACGCCGCCTGGGGGGACGACGGACGCCAGGTGCAGGAGTTCCGCACCATGGTCAAGGCCATGCACGACGCGGGCATCGAGGTGATCCTCGACGTCGTCTACAACCACACCGCCGAGGGGGACGAGAACGGCCCGACGCTGTCGTTCAAGGGGATCGACAACGGCGCCTACTACCGGCTGGAGGAGGGCGACCGGTCCCGGTACCGGGACTACACGGGCACGGGGAACTCCATGAACATGCGGCACCCGCACGTGCTGCAGCTGATCATGGACTCGCTGCGCTACTGGGTGACCGAGATGCACGTCGACGGCTTCCGCTTCGACCTCGCCGCCACGCTGGCCCGCGAGCTGCACGACGTCGACCGGCTGTCCTCGTTCTTCGACCTGATCCAGCAGGACCCGGTGGTGTCGCAGGTGAAGCTCATCGCCGAGCCGTGGGACCTGGGGGAGGGGGGCTACCAGGTCGGCAACTTCCCGCCGCTGTGGTCGGAGTGGAACGGGAAGTTCCGCGACACCGTGCGCGACTACTGGCTGCAGCGCCACGGGACGGTGCTGCGGGACTTCGGCTACCGGTTCACCGGCTCGTCCGACCTGTACGAGGCATCGAGCCGCCGGCCGTCGGCATCCGTGAACTTCGTGACCGCCCACGACGGCTTCACCCTCACCGACCTCGTGTCGTACGACCGGAAGCACAACGAGGCCAACGACGAGGGCAACCGCGACGGCACCGACGACAACCGGTCGTGGAACCACGGCGTCGAGGGTCCCACCGACGATCCCGACGTGGTCGCCGTGCGGCGCCGGCAGCGCAAGAACCTGCTCATCACCGTGCTGTGCGCCCAGGGCGTGCCGATGCTCCTCGGCGGAGACGAGATCGGCCGGACCCAGCAGGGCAACAACAACGCCTACTGCCAGGACAACGAGGTGTCCTGGTTCGACTGGTCCGACGTCGACCCCGAGCTGCTGGCCTTCACCCGCGAGCTGGTGCGGCTGCGCCGCGACCACCCGGTGTTCCGCCGCCGGCGCTGGTTCCAGGGCCGCC
>DASUEE010000188.1:0-8187 GCA_036275235.1 Acidimicrobiales bacterium
CCGCCCGTCGTTAGGTTCGACGACCATGGTCACCACGGCTCCCCCTCGCCCCACCGCCGCCGAGGTCGACGCCGAGCTGGCCGACCACGTGCGGGCGCTCGCCGGTCCCGGGGCGGTGCCCCGGCCCGAGCAGGTGGCCGCGGTCCGGGCCGTGGTGGCCGAGGGTCGCCGCACGCTGCTGGTCGCCCGCACCGGGTTCGGGAAGTCGGCTGTGTACTTCTCCGCCACCCGCATGCTGCGCGACCGCGGCTGGGGCCCCACGGTGGTGGTCTCGCCGCTCCTCGCCCTCATGCGGGACCAGGTGTCGGCAGCCCGGCGGCTCGGCCTGTCCGCGGAGACCATCAACTCGGCCAACACCGACGAGTGGGACCGCATCGAGTCGGCGGTGTCCGACGGCACGGTCGACCTGCTGCTGATCTCCCCCGAGCGGCTGGCCAACGAGGGCTTCCGGGAGCGCGTGTTCCACCTCCTGCTCGAGCAGCCCATGGCGCTCGTGTGCGACGAGGCCCACTGCATCTCCGACTGGGGGCACGACTTCCGCCCCGACTACCTGCGCCTGCGCCACCTGCTCGACGAGCTGCCGCCGTGGACGCCGGTGCTCGCCACCACGGCGACGGCCAACCAGCGGGTCACCGACGACGTCGCCGGCCAGCTCGGCAGCGACGCGCTCGTGCTGCGCACCACGCTCGACCGCGAAGCGCTGCACCTGTCCGTGGTCGACCTGCCCGACGACGCCCACCGCCTGGCCTGGGTGTCCGAGCACCTCGCCGAGCTTCCGGGTTCGGGCATCGTCTACTGCCTCACGCAGGAGCAGGCGGGCCAGGCCGCAGCGTGGCTTCGCCAGCGCGGGCACGACTGCGAGGCCTACACCGGCGCCACCGAACCGGAGCAGCGGTTGGTGCTCGAGGAGCGGCTGCGGGCGAACGAGCTGAAGGCGCTGGTGGCCACCTCGGCGCTCGGCATGGGCTTCGACAAGGGCGACCTCGCCTTCTGCGTGCACCTCGGGCTCCCGCCCACGCCCGTGGCGTACTACCAGCAGATCGGCCGTGCCGGGCGCGCGCTCGATCGGGCCGAGGTCGTCGCGCTCCCCCGCCCGAAGGAGGACGCCGCGGTGTGGCGATGGTTCGAGCAGGTCAGCCTGCCGCCGGCCGCGACCTGCCAGGAGGTGCTGCGGCAGCTCTCGCTCGACCGGCCCACCTCGGTCCCGTCACTGGAGGCCGTGGTCAACCTCGGCCGCACCCGGCTCCAGACCCTGCTGAAGATCCTCGAGGTCGACGGTGCCATCCGCTCGGTGAAGGGCGGTTACGTCCTCGGGAACCCGGGTTGGGAGTACGACCACGGCAAGGCCGAGCGCCTCCGGGCCCTGCGCCGCGAGGAGTCCGAGCAGATGCTCGCCTTCGCCGACCGGCCGGGCTGCCGCCTGCGCTTCCTGCGCGAGGCCCTCGACGACCCCACGGTCGGCACCGACGGCCCAGCCGACTGCGGCCGCTGCGATCGCTGCACCGGGGTCTCACCCGATCTCCAGCTCGACCCCGAGCTGGTGGCCGAGGCCGGCCGGCACCTGCGCTCCGGCGACGTCGGCATCGAACCGCGGCGCCAGTGGCCCTCCGGGCTCGACGAGCCGAAGGGCCGCATCCCGGCCGAGCGCCAGGCCCGCTGGGGCCGAGCCCTGTGCCGCCTCGGCGACGGCGGGTGGGGTCCGGTCATCGACGAGGTGCTCGCCGGCGACCGCCTCCTGCACGAGGACATGGTCCGCGCCGTCGCCGCCGTCCTGAAGCGGTGGGACTGGGCGGCGCGCCCCACGTGGATCTGCCCGGTCCCCTCCCGGCGCCGCTCCGCCCTGGTCGACCGGCTCTGCTCCGGCCTCGGCCAGATCGGCTCCCTGCCCGTGCACCGGGCGCTCGTGCGCGCCGGCGACGGCGGGTTCCAGGCCGACCAGGCGAACTCGGCCCACCAGGTGGCCAACGTCTGGGGCCGACTCGTCGTCGACCCGGCGGCGCTGCCCGAGCGGTCGCTGCTCGACGGCCCGGTCCTGCTGGTCGACGACGAGTGCGACTCCCGCTGGACCCTCACCGTCGCTGCCCACGTCCTGCAGGACGCGGGCAGCGGACCGGTGCTGCCCCTCGTCCTGCGGGCCCGGTGAGCGCTAGTCGGCGAGGATCTTCTCGATGACGCCGGCGACGGCTCCCTGGAGGTGGTTCGACAGCTGCGACAGG
This sequence comes from Acidimicrobiales bacterium, assembly GCA_036275235.1. Taxonomy (GTDB): domain Bacteria; phylum Actinomycetota; class Acidimicrobiia; order Acidimicrobiales; family Salinilacustritrichaceae; genus Salinilacustrithrix. The sequence continues at coordinate 2,217 of DASUEE010000188.1, forward strand.
TCGAGCGCCGCCCGGGTCAGCTCCGTCGCTGCCCCCGCCGTCGACTGGGTCGCCTCGGTGATCTCCGCGATGTCCTGGGACACCCCGGTTGCGGCCGTGGCCGCCGCGGAGGTCGACCGCGACATCTCGGCGAGCGCCAGCTTCTGCTCCGACACGGCGTCGGCGATGAAGCGGGCGTTCTCCCCCATCTGACCCACGGCGGTGGTGACCGACTCGATCACCGCCGCCGTCGCCGAGGCCTCGGCCTGGATCTCCTCGATCTGGGCGGTGATCGACTCCGTGGCGTCAGCGGTCTGGGCGGCCAGCTCCTTGACCTCGCTGGCGACCACCGCGAACCCCTTGCCGGCCTCTCCCGCCCGCGCCGCCTCGATGGTGGCGTTCAGCGCGAGGAGCCGGGTCTGGCTGGCGACCCGGGAGATCAGCGCCACGACGTCGCCGATCCGCTGGGACGACTGCTTCAGCGCCTCGACGGTGCCTCGGGCGCGCTCCGTCTCGGCCACCGCCTCGGTGGCCGCGTCGGACGACGCGCGCGTCTGCTGGTCCACCGAGGAGACGGTCGCCACGATCTGCTCGACCGCGGCCGCCACGGACGACATGGCCTCGGATGCCTCGGCCGCACCGGCCGCGGCGGTCTCGGCCGACTGCGAGTTCGTCGTCGCGCTCGACGCGAGGCTGCCCGCCGTGGCCTCGAGCTCGGTCGCGGCCGAGGCCACCTGGTCGACGGCCGACCCGACGGCGTGCTCGAGCTCGCCGGCGAGCCCTCGTCGCTCCTCCTCGGCGGCCACCAGGGCCGCGTCGGTCGCCGCCATGGACGACGTCGCGGCGTTGATCGTCTCGGCACCGATCCGGAACGAGCCCTGCATGCCGCGCACGAGGAACCGGCGGTGGAACCGCCTGTCGGCGGCTGCCGAGAGCGACGCCGACGACTCACGGACGTAGGCGTCGGTCCGGTCGAGCAGGCCGTTCACCGCGACCCGCACGGCCACGAGGCGGGGATCGTCGCCCAGGTCGGGCAGGCGGGGTTCGAGGTCGCCGGCGGCCGCCGTGGCCAGCAGCGCGGTGATCGCCTCGACGGCGCCCCAGGCGTCGATCTCGACGTCAGCGGACTCGTCGATGCCGGCGGTGGGGTGCTCGAGGATCGTCATGCCGCCACCCCCGCCGTGCGCGACTCGACGGACCAGACCCACTCGCTGTAGGTCATGCCCGCCTCGTCGAGGATCTCCTGCAGCCGGCGGACCCCGGCCTCGATCGAGCGGACCGGATCGGACACGGACGCCTCCGCGGCGCGCAGCTCGCGGTAGAGCTCGGTCGCCTCGGCGATGGCCGACCGTGACGCCGTCCGGCGGTTGCTGTGGTAGCCGACCACCGAGCCGCTCGCATCGACCGACGGGGTGACGTGGGCCAGCACCCAGTAGTGGGCGCCGTCCTGCGCCACGTTCACGATGTACGCGAACAGCTCCTCACCCGACTGGATCGTGTCCCACAGCAGCCGGAACACGCATCGGGGCATGTCCGGGTGACGGATCACGTTGTGCGGCCGGCCGATGAGGTCGGTCTCGGGGAAGGCGGAGACGCGCAGGAACACGTCGTTGACGTAGGTGAGCCGCCCGCGCAGGTCGGTCTTGGAGACGATCAGCTCGTCGTCTCCGAAGGTCCGCTCCTGGCCGGTCGGCACGATGGTGCTGGGCACGCCCCGCCCCATCGGCTGTCCGGACAACTGGTTGAGGCCCGGTCCGAGATGCCCGCTTCGCGTCCGGCGTCAGGTCGGAGCGCCCCCGCTGCCCACCAGCCCGTGCTGCATCGCCAGCAGCGCCGCACCGGCGCGGTTCGTGACGCCGAGCTTCGTGTACACGTGCTCGACGTGGTTCCCGACGGTCTTGGGGCTGATCCCGAGCTGACGGGCGATGCCCTTGTTGGGCAGACCGGAGGCGAGCAGGGCGAGCACCTCGCTCTCGCGAGCGGTGAGCCCCGCCGACCCGCCGCGGCTCCTGCTCCCCCGGTGACCCGCGGCTTCGAGCACGGCCTCGGCGGCGGTGGGATCGAACCGACCGTCGCGGACCTCGGCGCGGATCGCCCGGGCCGCGTCGTCGGGCGTCAGCGCCGACCGGTGGGGGCGGACCTGGGTCATGGCGTGGTACGCATCGGCAACGGCGAGCAGCCGGGACGGAATGGTCAGCATCACGCCGCCGACCGAGCGGTGGTAGCCCGAACCGTCCATCCGTTCGTGATGGGTCGCCGCCACGAGGCCGACCCGCCTCAGCGGGTCGGGTCGGCTGAAGATCCGCTCCACGAAGTAGGTGTGCACCCGGACCCGTTCCGTCTCGGCGCTGTTGAGGGGCCCGGGCTTGCTGAGGATGTCGCCGGCCACACCGAAGCGTCCGACGTCGTGGATGTGGGCGGCACGGCGGAGCACCCTCGTCTCGCTCTCGGGCACCTGCATCGACGCCGCCGCAGCGGAGGCCAGCTCGGCCGTGCCGCGCGCGTGGCCGGCGAAGCACGGGATGCGCAGGTCGCAGAAGTCGCCCAGCGCGGCGAGCGCCTCGTCGAGCTCCTCGTCGGTGAGTCGGGGCCGATCGATGGGCTCCTTGTCCAGCAGCTCGTCGAGGCTGTGCTCGTCCTGGTCGTGCGCGAGCTCGGCGGACAACCCGTCGAGGGCGGCCACGACCCCCGGGTCGAAGTGGGTGCCGCTCCTGCCGCGCACGATGTCGAGCGCCTCGTCGAAGCCGGCGGTGCGGGTCAGCACCTCGAACGCCTCGGCGACGTGGGACACGCGGGCGGCGAGCGGCAGCTCGTCGCCCGACATCTCGCCCGGCACGCCCTTGCCGTCCCAGCGCGCGTAGGACAGCTCGACTCCCTGGCGCACGTCGGGGGTGAGCTTCAACCGCTCCGCCAACAGACCTGCAGCCGAGCAGTGGTTGGCCATCTGCTCGACCACACCGCGCCCGCCCGTCGCCACGAACTGCCCCTTGCGCAGCAGCTTGGTCGGCAGCGCCGAACCTCGACCGGCGCTGCGGATCATGTACCCCATGCCGGAGAACGTCCCGAGGTCGACGCCGTAGGTGCCGGCACGGAAGTCGATGTCGTCGCCGAACAACATCGCCGCCTCGTTCCCGTAGACCGGGCAGCCGACGTAGGTGAGCAGGCTGACGTCGTAGAGCGTGGCCAGCTGTGCGCTGTCGAGACCGAGCCGTTCACCGATCCGCATGCTGAGGCAGGCGGACCGGACCATGTGCTCGGACGGCTGGCCCAGTCCCAGATCGGTGGCCATCGAGATCGCCGCGAGGACCTCGCACAACCGGACACCGGAATCCGTCATCGCCGAAACGTACTGCGCCCGGCACCGACCGGCGTGCGGTCGACGGCGTCACCGCCGCGCCGCTCGACGGGATCGGCTGCCATGGGGTGAACGCCCCATGACGTCGATGCGGCACCTTCGTACGGTCCTCTCAGGGGGCCGGCACGGCCCCCACGACGAGGAGACCACCATGACCACCTACCTGATCGAGCGCACCGTTCCCGGCGCCGGCGGCATGGACGCCGACGGCCTCCGGGCCATCTCGCAGAAGTCCAACGGCGTCCTCGCCGACCTCGGCGACGACATCACCTGGCTCCACAGCTACGTCGTCGACGACAAGATCTACTGCGTCTACGAAGCGACGAGCGAGGACGTCATCCGGGAGCACGGCCGGTGCGGCGGGTTCCCCGTCGACAGCATCAGCGCCGTGCGCGCCGTCATCAGCCCGGCCACGGCCGACGGCGTCGCATCGTGAACCGCGCTGCCATCAGCCTCACGACGGGGCTCGAGGATCCGGAGAAGGTCACGGTGGCCCTTCTCGTCGCCATCGGCGCCGCCGAGGGCGGCCGGGACACCCTCATGTTCCTCACCAAGGAAGCCGTCCGCCTCGTGACCCCCGGCGTCGCCACCGGCGTCGCGTGCACCGGGTGCCCACCCATCGCCGACCTCATGGCCCGGTACGAAGCGGCAGGCGGAACCTTCCTGGTGTGCCCGCTCTGCTTCAACTCCAAGGCCCTCGATGCCGCCACGCTGCCGGGCAACGCGACCATCGGCGGCACGGTGCCACTGTGGGAGTGGATCGGCGACGGCGCCACCACCTTCAGCTACTGAGGACGAACCGATGCCTGGACCTGCTCTGACAGACACCGGACTCGAGACGGTGCTCGTCTTCCGCCACGGGATGGACCTGCCCGATTTCGCATCGTTCCCCCTGCTCGACGATCCGCACGGGCGCGAGCTGATCGCCGCGTACTACCGCGACCACCTTCGGATCGCTGCCGAGCTCGGCGCCGCGATCGTGCTCGAGACGCCGACCTGGCGAGCGAACCCCGACTGGGGGGCGCGCCAGGGCTACGACCACGAGGCCCTCGATCGGATCAACCAGGATGCGGTGGCCTTCGTGCGCGGCGTGGCCGATGAGTTCGCCGACGTGCCCGTGACGGTCAGCGGGAACCTCGGTCCGAGGGGCGACGCCTACGCGCCCGAGGACGTCCCGACCGCAGAGGACTCCCAGCGGTACCACGAGGCCCAGATCGCATCGTTCGTCGCGGCCGGCGCCGACCGCGTCACCGTGCTCACCATCACCCACGCCGCCGAGGCCGTGGGGATCGTGCGAGCCGCCGCTGCCGCGGAGATCCCCGTCGTCGTGTCCTTCACCACCGAGACCGACGGCCGGCTCCCCAGCGGGCAGGGCCTCCTCGATGCGGTCGCCGAGGTCGACGCCGCCACCGGCGCGGCTGCGCTGTTCTACGGCATCAACTGCGCCCACCCGGACCACTTCTCGTCGGCCCTGCACGCAGGTGACGCGCGGACCGCACGGATCCAGCTGCTGCGGGCCAACGCGTCACGGATGAGCCATGCCGAGCTCGACGAGTCCGAGGAGCTCGACGACGGTGACCCCGACGAGCTCGCCGGCCAGTACCGAGCGCTCCTGGAGGCGCACCCCCACCTCCAGATCCTCGGCGGCTGCTGCGGCACCGACCCGAGGCACCTCCACGCGATCGGTCGATCCTGCGTCTGACCGACGATGTCACGTCAGCGGGACCATCGGTCGGGCCATGGCCGACGAGCCCGGCGTGCCGTGGGGTGAAGGACGCTTCACCCCGCTCTTCCTCAAGCCGATGGGGACCCTCACGACGCTCTACCCGCCGAGGTCCAAGCGTCGCTGAGGCGGATCCGACCCAGATCTCTCGTTGCCGATCCCCCAGCTACGCGCCGTTCTGCGGCGGGTGAGGCGGGGCGACGATTCGGGATTCGGGGCGGTCAACATCTGCTTTCCGACGCTGCATGGGCATCGGTGCGGCCCGTTCGGCGGGGCCGCATGATGGGTACGTGGCCACCGATCCGATCCTCGCTGAGCTGCTCGAGCGATGCCGAGCCGACCATGACGCCTGGATCAACGGCGACGGGTCTCCCTACCAGCTGCCCGACGACGGCACGATCCTTGGAGCAGTCGGCAGCTACAGCCGCGGGGGCGTGGAGACTGCTGATCGCCAGCGCTCTGTCGCTGCAGCGTGGCGTCGCGGGACGGGAGCCATCGAGTTCGTGAACGGCGGAGTTCACGGTGACCTGGCTTGGCTGAGCTTCATCGAGCGCAGCTCTGTCGAGTTCCGCGCCGACCCAGAGGGATCAGCTCGTCGCTGGGATCTTCGTGTGACCGAGATCTTTCGCCGGACGACCGATGGCTGGCAGAGGCTGCACCGGCACGCCGACCCGCTCGTCGATCGACACACCCTCGACCATGTCGCCCGGCTCCTCGAGTAGGAACCAAGCGGCGCGAGGCGGTGACGAGAAGCTCCGGAAGCGCCGATAGGTCGCGACCGCACGGGGGCGAACGTGTGGACGTCGAGTGCCCTCGACGTCGTCATCTGCCCACACGTGCCAGGCGACGTGCGGCGAGTGGACGGATGAGGCCCTCTCGGTCCGGATCCGTCCAATCATCGCCGCCGCAAGCCG
>DASUEE010000189.1:0-14074 GCA_036275235.1 Acidimicrobiales bacterium
GATGTACTCCTCGAACTTGGCGGGGTCGCCGAGGCCACGACCGCCGGAGACGACGATGGGCGCCGAGTCGAGCTGCGGGCCCTCCCGCTCCTCGACGTGGGTGGCCAGCACCGTGGCGGTGGGCACGTCGCCGGGCACGGAGACCTGGTTGACCGTGGCGGCGCCGCCGCCGGACTCGCTGGCCTCGTACGACTTCGGGCGCACCAGGCAGAGCATCGGGCCACCGGCGGTGAACTTGGTCTTCACCAGCTTCTCGCCACCGAAGACCGGCACGGTGGTGACCACCGCGTCGCCGTCGAGGTCGATGGCGGTGGTGTTCGAGATCACCGGCTGGTCGAGGGTGACGGCGGCGACCGCGAACGCGTCGCGGGCGTCGTAGGAGGTGCCGCCGATGATCAGGTCGACGCCCTGGGCGGCGGCGGCGAGCGCCGCGCCGACGGGAGCGCCGAGCAGCTGGCCCTCGATGGGGCCGGTGGCGTGCACCGCGGTGGCGCCGTACGCGCCGGCGGCCTCGGCGATGTCGTTGCCGTCACCGGCGTAGAACGCCTCGACGGTGTCGCCGAGGTCGCGCGCCTTGGTGAGCAGCTCCTTGCTGAGGGCGGTCAGCGAGCCGTTCTCGTCGGTCTCGGCAAAGACCCAAACCTTGGGGAGAGCCATGTCGTCCTTCTTCCTGTCGTCCGGGTCGCGCTCAGATGACCTTGAGCTCTTCGAGCTTGGCCACGATCTTCTGGAAGCCCTCGCCGTCGTCCTCGACGATCTCACCGGCCTGGCGGGCGGGGGCGTCCTCGACGGCGGTGATCTCCTGGCCGGCGCCGGCCCAGCCGACGCTGCCGGCGTCGATGCCGAGGTCGCCGAGGCCGAGGGTGTCGACCGGCTTCGACTTGGCGGCCATGATCCCCTTGAAGGACGGGTAGCGGGGCTCGACCACGCCGGCGGTCACGGAGACCACGCACGGGGTGGGCGCCTCGACGTCCTGGGAGCCGGTCTCGGTCTGGCGGGAGACCTTCACCTTGCCGTCGGCCACCTCGACCGACTTGGCGAAGGACACCATCGGGTGACCGAGCTGGGCGGCCAGCATCTGGGGCAGCACGCCGGTGTAGCCGTCCGACGACTCGACGCCGGAGATCACCAGGTCGTAGTCACCGGCCTTGCCGATGGCGGCGGCCAGCGTCTTGGCCGTCTCGCGTGCGCCGGAGCCGGCGAGGGCGTCGTCGGAGACGAGCACGCCCTTGGCGGCACCCATGGCGAGCGCGGTGCGCAGGCCGGAGACCTCGCCGTTGGGGGCCATGGAGACGAGGGTGACCTCGCCGCCGCCGGCCGCATCGACCAGCTGCAGCGCCATCTCGACACCGTAGGAGTCGGACTCGTCGAGGATGAGCTTGACATCGCGCTTGAGGGTGAAGTCAGCGTCCAGGGATGCCGGGTCGGCGGGATCCGGGATCTGCTTCACGCAGACGACCACGTTGAGAGCCATGGCCGGAGTCAAGCATCGGGCCCCTTGCCGGGTCGAATTGCGACTAGGACTGGGGCGTGCGCGTCCTGCTCGTGGTCAACGCCTTCGCCTCCTCGGTGACGGCGCGCTCGATGGTCGTGATCCGCAAGGCCTTCTCGGCCGACCACGACGTCGAGATGATCGAGACCACCCGTCGGGGCCACGCCGCCCGACTCGCCCGCGGCGCCGCGAACGAGGGCGTCGACGTCGTCGTGGTCATGGGCGGCGACGGCACGCTGAACGAGGCGGCCAACGGGTTGGTGGGCACCGACACGGCACTGGCCGTGCTGCCCGGCGGGTCGACGAACGTCTTCGCCCGCACCATCGGCCTCCCGAACGACCCCGTGGAGTGCACGGGCGTGCTGCTCGACGCCCTGGCCCGGGGCTCGATCCGGCGGGTCGGCCTCGGCGCCGTGAACGGCCGGTGCTTCCTCTTCCACACCGGGCTGGGCTTCGACGCCGCCGTGGTCGAGCAGGTCGAGCGGCGGTCCTCCCTCAAGCGCTACGCCGGCCACCCGCTGTTCGTCTACGCCGGCTTCGCCACCTGGTTCCGCCACTACGACACGTCGCGGCCGCGCATGGCGGTGAAGCTGCCCGACGGGCGGGTGGTCGACGACGCCTACTTCACCATCGTCCTGAACACGAGCCCGTACACCTACCTGGGCAACCGCCCGCTGGACCTCGCACCCGAGGCGACGCTCGACACCGGCCTCTCGGTGGTCGTCATCCGCACCATGCAGTTCGCCCGGGTGCTCGGCCTGATCGGGTCGGCCCTGGGCCGGGGCACACACCTGCGCACGTCGAAGCACGCCCTGCTCGCCCACGACCTCGACGAGCTCGTCGTCAGCGGCCACGGCCCGGTCCCCTACCAGGTCGACGGCGACTTCCTCGGCGAGGGCGAGGAGTTCCGCTTCGAGCACCGGCCCGAGGCGCTCAACCTGGTCGTGCCCTGAGCGCCTCGCGCGCCTTGCCCGGCACGTTGGTGATGATGGCGTCGACACCGGCGTCGGCGAGCGCCCGCAGCCGGTCCGGTGCGTCGACGGTCCAGGCCACCACCTCGAGTCCGGCGCCGTGGGCGAGCTCGACGAACGCGGCGTCGATGGTCGCCTCGTGCGGGTGGATGGCGACGTGCCCGCGGTCGGCGGCGAGCTCGATCGACTCGGCGCCGATCGGGTGGATGAAGGTCAGGAACCCGGTGGGGATCGCCGGGTCGATGGCCCGCACCCGGTCGATGGTCGCCAGGTCGAAGCTGGACACCAGCGCGCGGTCGGCGCCGCCGCGCTCGTGCAGGAGGGCGACGACGTCGTCGGCGATCGTGGCAGCCGGGTCGTGGTCGGGCTCGAAGGGGCTGTTCTTGATCTCGATGTTCACGACCAGCCAGGCGAGCTCGTCGAGGGCCGCCACCAGCGTGGGCACGCCCTCGGGCAGCTCGGCCGTCGGCGTCTCGACGACGACCCGGCCGTCGGCGAAGGCCGGGTCGTGGTGCAGCACGAGGTCGCCGTCGGCGCTGCGGCGCACGTCGAGCTCCACACCGTCGGCGCCCTGGGCCCGGGCGAGGGCGAACGCGGCGAGCGTGTTCTCGGGCGCGTCAGCCGAGGCTCCCCGGTGGCCGTACAGCGATGGCGCGCTTCGCGCGGGTGAACTGGTCAATTCGGACCAGATTTCCTTCCGAGAACCCTTGTGGGAGGCGGGGAACGACGGTACTCTGACCGACGGCCCTGCGAGGCTCACCCGCCCGCAGAGGCATGTGAACGCCGTCACAAGTGGTGCGTTCGGCGCACCTCGAACCCCACCCCCTTTGGAGGCCCCGTGGCCCTGACCACGTCGCGCTCGATCCCCGTCTCCCTCGACCGAGACGAATGGCGCCAGTTCGCCGAGTGCCGGGACACCGATCCCGACCTGTTCTTCCCCGTGGGCACCACCGGCCCGGCCCTCGAGCAGATCGCCAACGCCAAGGCCGTGTGCCGCACCTGCGAGGTGCAGGGTCTGTGCCTCGAGTACGCCATCTCCACGAACCAGGACAGCGGCGTCTGGGGCGGCACCTCCGAGGAGGAGCGTCGCCAGATGCGCCGGGCCCGCCAGCAGCTCGTCAAGGCGCAGCGCTCCGCCTGACCTCCTGATCGGCGTTCCGACGGCGGCCTCCCCGGCGACGGGGAGGCCGTTGCGCGTCCGGGCTCAGAACCGGGCGGTGGGCACGACCACTCGGACCTCGGTGCCCCGGCGGGGGCCGTCCTCGTGGAGGCGGCGCATGTGGATCTCCCCGGCCAGCTCGGTCTCGACGAGGGTCCGCACGATCGACAGCCCGAGGCCGGTGGAGGCGTCCAGGTCGAACCCGTCGGGGAGGCCCACGCCGTCGTCGGTGACGGTGACGGTGAGCAGGTCCTCGGTGCGCTCGAGCAGCACCTGCACCTCCCCCGGCGTCCCCTGCAGGTCGATGCCCTCGGGGAACGCGTGGTCGACGGCGTTCTGCAGCAGCTCGTTCAGCACCACCGACAGCGACGTGGCCGGCGCCGCCGGCACGGTCCCCGCCTCGCCGGCGAAGCGGACCCGGAACGGCCGCTCGGGGTCCATCATGCTCTCGTCCATGATGCGCGAGAGCTCCCGCGCGATCTCCACGAAGGGCACGTCGTCGCCGGCCTCCCGCGAGAGGATCTCGTGCACGAGCGCGATCGAGCGGATGCGCCGAGCCGACTCCTCGATGGCCGCCTTGCCCTCCGGCGAGTCGAGCCGTCGGCCCTGCAACCGCAGCAGCGACGAGATCGTCTGCAGGTTGTTCTTCACCCGGTGGTGGATCTCGCGGATGGTGGCGTCCTTCGACAGCAGCAGCCGGTCCCGGCGGCGCAGCTCGGAGATGTCGCGCACCAGCACGACCGCGCCGGACACCTCGCCCCGGTCGGTGATCGGCAGGCAGCGGAACACGACCGTGACCTCGTTGCCGCGCTCGACCTCCTGCACGGTGGGCTGGCGCCGGTGGAACGCCGTGCGGATCGGGGTCTCGTCGAGGCCGAGCTCCCCGAACCGCTGCCCCTCGGCGTTGGCGTGCACGCCGACGCGGTGGAAGGCCGACACGGCGTTCGGCGACGCGTACTCGACCCGGCCCTGCGGGTCGACGAGGAGCACGCCGTCGCCCACGCGGGGCGCCTCGGCCGTGTCCTCCTTGTCCTCGTAGGGGAAGTCGCCCGAGGCGATCATGCGGGCGAAGCGGTTGAAGACGTCGAGGTAGGTGCGCTCGAGCTCGCCGTGCTGGCGACCGATGGACGGCGCCGCCTCTCGGGTGAGCACGCCGATGACCTTGCCGTCCCGGCGCACCGGCACGCACAGGACCCGCACGCGCTCGCGCACCACCGACAGGTGGATCTCGCCCTCGAGGATCTCACCGTTGCGGTAGGAGCGGGCGACGAGCGGCCGCTCGTCCTCGCCGAGGCGGGTGCCGACCCAGTCCCCCCGGTAGACGGTCTGGCCCGTGGTGGGCCGCACCTGGGCGAGGACCACGAACTCGCCGCCCGAGAGGTCGCCGACGGGCGCGAAGAGGAGCAGGTCGGAGAAGCAGAAGTCGGCGAGCAGGCCCCACGACGCCGCCAAGCGCTGCAGCTGCTGCACCTCCAGGGGGTCGAGCGGGGTGAGGTCTCGGGCGAGCTCGATCAGCGACGCCATCAGCGCGACCCGCTCATCGCCAGATCTGCTCGCCCAGGCGGAGGAGGCCGGCCAGGTCGTGGATGTCGCTGGAGAAGTACGGCACGGTGGCGAGGACGTCGGGGGTGCGGGCGAGCTCGGCCCGCTGCTCGGCCTCGCGCGTGGCGACCACCCGGAAGTTGAGGAAGCTCTGGGCCACCTCCTCGACCACGCGCTCGAGGGTGCCGTCGTCGGACCCCGAGACGGCGGCGGCCGCGGCGGCGGGGTCGGCGGCCAGGCGGCCGGCCGCGCCGGCGGCGTCGCGGTCGAGCAGGTACGCGGGCAGGACCTTGTTCAGGACGACGGCTCCGAGGTGGAAGCGGCGCTCGTCGAGGGCCGCCATGAAGAACTCGGCTTCGCGCAGCGGGGCGGACTCGAGGGTGCTCACCACCACGAAGGTGGTGCGCTTGTCCTCGAGCACCCGCTGCACCGCCCGCGCCCGTTCGACGAACCCGTCGTACATGGTCTGGAAGAGGAGGAAGAACTCAGCGATGTCCTCGAGGAACGCCGAGCCGAGGATCGTGTCGGCGACCCGGTAGAACGGCTTGGTGGCCACGTTCACGATGCGGGACCGGTACGGCACCGTGAGCCAGCGCAGCAACCGGGACGAGAAGAAGTCGGCCATCCGCTCCGGCGCCTCGAGGAAGTCGAGGGCGTTGCGGGTCGGCGGGGTGTCGACGATGACGAGGTCGTAGCGACCCGACGCATGGATCTCGTACAGCCGCTCCATCGCGATGTAGTCGTGGCTCTGCACGAAGCGACCGGTGATGTTGGCGTACAGCGGGTTCTGCAGGATCGCGTCGCGCGTCCTGGGATCGGGGGCGTGGCGCTCGACCAGGTCGTCCCAGGAGCGCTTGGTGTCGAGCATCGCTGCCCACAGCTCACCCCGGCACTCGACGCCGGCGGCCGCGAACGCCTCGTCCGGCACGCGCGTCTCCACGTTGCCGAAGGACTCGAGCCCGAGCGCGCTGGCCAGGCGCCGGGCCGGGTCGACCGTGACCACCAGGACCTTCCCACCGAGTGCGGAGGCGGCCATCGCGCCGGCCGCCGCCGCCGTGGTGGTCTTGCCGACGCCACCGGAGCCGCAGCAGATCACGATCTCCTTGGCGGCGAGCAGCTGCTCGAGGGTGGCGGAAGCCTTGGCACGGCGGCGGGCCATCAGTAGCCGAGCTCCTCGCCGAGGTGGCCGGCGATCCGGTGCGTGGCCCGCACGCCGTGCGAGCGCTGGAACAGGTACGGCACGTACAGCAGCTCGGTGCCCGGCAGCTCGGTGCGCAGGCGCTGCAGGTGCCCGGCCCGGGACCGGCGCAGGCTCACGGCGAGCTCGGCGGCGTCGAGGATCGGGCCGACAGGACCCCCGGCCGCCTCGGCGAGTGCGGCCACCTCGGCGTCATCGCCCCGGAGGCGGTCGAAGCGCGCCTCCTCGGCATCGTTGAACAGCTCGGGCAGGACCCGGTTCACGACCACGGCCGCGAGGTCGACCACCGTCTCGTCGCGCAGGCGGGCGGCCAGCTCGATCGTCTCCTGCACCGGCATCTCCTCGGGGGCGGCGACGATCACCACGCCGGTCCGGGCCGGGTCGCCGAGGATGTCGAGCATCCAACCGGTCTGGTCGCGCACCAGGCCGACCTGGACCAGCTCGTTGATGGCGTCGGGAGCGGCGAGCTGGCCGACGATGTGGCCGCTGGCCGACGCGTCGACCACCACCAGGTCGTAGTGGGCCTCGCGCACCTCCCAGGTGAGCTTGCCGACCGTGAGGATCTCCCGGACGCCCGGCGCCGCGGTGGCCACGAAGTCGAACGTGCGGGCGAGCGGGCCGATGCGGGCGAGGACCGGCAGCTTGAGCTGCAGGCTCAGGTACTCCTTCAGCGACTCCTCGGTGTTCATCGACATGGCGAAGAGCCGGTCGGACAGCGCGGTGGGCTCGAACCCGGTGGGCCCGGCCTCGAAGAAGTCGGCCAGGTTCCCCTTCGCATCGACCTCGCACACGAGCGTGCGCCGCCCGTGCTCGGCGGCCAGCGTGCCGAGGGCGGCGGCGATCGTGGTCTTGCCCACGCCGCCCTTCCCGGTGACGAACAGGAGCCGGCGGTCGAGGAGCCCCGTCATGGGCGAGGGCTCAGCCGCCGAAGCCGATGCGGCGAGCTGCCTCCGGGGAGCCGATCTCGACGTAGGCGATCTTCTCGGTGGGCACGCCGACCCGGCGGCCCTTGCGGTCGGTGATCCAGAACACCGGCGCGTCGCCGCTGATCGCCGCGTCGACATCGCCCTGGAGCTTGTCGGCGTCGGTGTCGTCGGCGAGCTCGACGTCGATCTCCTTGGCCGTGTAGGTCACACCGATCCGGACGTCCACTGCACACACCTCGCGTCGCGCTTGCCGTAGGGGCCGCCAAACCTATCCGGTGGCTACGCTCCTGCCGCGATGACCACGTTCGGCCCCGAGGAGCTCGATCTCGTCCGGAGACGGGTGGTCAACGTGGTCGGCCACGAGCTGCGCACGCCGCTCACCACGATCCGCGGCCTCGCCGAGCTGCTGGGCGACGCGTCCGACGAGGAGCTGCGCGAGACGCTGATCCCCGCGCTGGTCCGCAACGCCCGGCGCGCCGAGCGCCTGCTGGACGACCTGCTCATCGCCGGCGAGATCGACACCGCCCGGCCCACCGTGGCTCCCACCGAGGTCGACCTCGTCGCGATCGTCCGCGACGCCGTCGCCGAGTCCGACGTGGGGGTGGAGGACACCGAGGTGCCGCCGGTCGTCGCCCACCACGACCAGATCGCCCACGCCGTCGCTCACCTCGTCGAGAACGCCCGCCAGTACGCCGACGGACCACCGGCCATCCGCTTCGAGGTCGACGACGGAACGGTCTCGGTGCTGCTGCGCACGCCGGTCGACCGAGCCCTCCCGCCGGTGGAGCTCGAGCTCGGCTTCGAGCTGTTCTTCCGGGGCGAGCAGGCGGTGACCCGGGCCGCGGGGCTCGGCATCGGCCTCCCGGTGGCGCGGGCGCTGGCCCGCATGGACGGCGGCGACGTCACCATCGCCGACGACGGCGGCGACGTCGTCACCCGACTGAGCCTCCCGCGCGCATGAGCGGCTTCGAGCAGATCGACGTCGTGGTCGCCGACGACGAGATCGACATCCGCCTGCTGCTGCGCCTCCAGCTGCGCGGCGCGGGCATCAACGTGGTTGGCGAGGCCGAGGACGGCGCCGAGGCCGTCGAGCTGTGCCGGACGCTGCGACCGCACGTGATCGTGCTCGACCTGCTGATGCCGCGGATGAACGGCTTCGAGGCGATCCCGATCCTGCGCGAGGAGTGCCCCGACATCGCGATCGTGGCCTACTCCGCGGTGGCCGGCGACTTCGCCCGCAAGGAGATGGAGCGCTGGGACGTGCCGCTCCGGTTGAAGAACGGCGACGCCGAGCCGCTCGTGCAGGTGATCCGGGAGCTGGCGGCCGCCCGGCTCAGTTGACCCGCAGCTCGCGGTGGTACCGCTTCGTGGGCGCCAGGTCCTCGATGACCGCCCGGGCGATCTCGTCGAACGCCGCCGCCGCCTCCGACGTGGGGTCGGTGACCGACACGGGGCGGCCCGTGTCGGACCCCTCCCGCAGGGCGGGCACCAGCGGCACCTTCCCGAGCAGCGGCACGTCGAGCAGCTCGGCGAGCTCCTGGCCGCCGCCGGCGCCGAAGATCTCGTAGCGGGCGCCGTCGTCGCCGGTGAACCAGGACATGTTCTCGATCACGCCCTTGACCTCGAGGTGCACCTTCTGGGCCATGAACGCGGCCCGCTGCGCCACCTTCTGCGCCGCCGGCTGCGGCGTGGTGACGACGTAGACCTCGGCCCGGGGCAGGAACTGGCTCAGCGAGATGGAGATGTCGCCGGTGCCCGGCGGCAGGTCGACGACGAGGAAGTCCGGGTCGTCCCAGAACACGTCGGTGAGGAACTGCTCGAGGGCCTTGTGGAGCATCGGACCTCGCCAGATGACCGCTTGGTCCTCCTGGGCGAAGAAGCCCATCGAGATGCAGGACACCCCGTGCGCGTCGGGCGGGATCAGCATGGAGTCGATGACCACCGGCGGGCGGTCGATGCCGAGCATGCGCGGGATGGAGAAGCCCCAGACGTCGGCGTCGACCACGGCGGTCTTCTTGCCGCGCTTGGCGAGGCTGACCGCCAGGTTCGTGGTGACCGACGACTTGCCCACCCCGCCCTTGCCGGAGGCGATGAGCAGGACACGGGTCTTGGAGCCCGGGTCGGCGAAGGGGATGGCGCGGCCCTCGGCGTGGCCGTGGGCGGCCTGGCTGCCGGCCGTGGAGGACGGGTCGCCGACCATGAGCTCGCGCACGCGGGCGCGCTCCTCGTCGGTCATGACGTCGAAGGCGACCTCGACGTCGTCGACCCCGTCGAGCGCGTGGACGGCCTCGCCCACCCGGCGCTGGATCTCGTTCTTCAGCGGGCAGCCGGGCACGGTGAGGGCGACCTCGACCCGCACGCGGGCACCGTCGATGCGCACGTCGCGCACCATGCCGAGGTCGACGATGCTGCGGTGCAGCTCGGGGTCCTCCACCGGTCGGAGCGCGTCGATGATCTGGGACTCGGTGGGCACGGCGGACCTTCCGGTGGGCCTGGCGGGGGCGGCGCCGGGGACGGATTTCCCCTACGCGCGTAGGTAGAATACCGGCGTGCACGCCGACGCACCCAGCCCTGCCCCGCTGAGCCCGGCGGACTTCTCGTCCGCGGTCACGGCGATCACGTCGGCGTTCGGAGACCCGACCCGGCGGGAGATCTACCTGTGGCTCCGGGACCACCCGGCGGGTGCGACGGCGGCGGCGGTGGCCGAGCGCTTCGAGCTCCACGCCAACGTGGCCCGGCACCACCTCGACAAGCTCGCCGCCGGCGGGTACCTCGAGGTCACCACGTCCCGGGCCGCCGGTGGCGGCGCCGGCCGCCCGTCGAAGCGCTACACGGCGGTGGCCAGCGAGAACCCCATCGAGTTCGCCGTCCGCCACGACGACCTGCTGGTGAGCCTGCTCGGCAAGTCGCTCGCCCTCCTGCCCGACGACGTCGCGGCCCGCATGGCCGAGGAGGTCGGCATCGAGTACGGGCGGGCGCTGGCCGCGTCGCTCGGCTCGCAGGAGAGCGCGCAGCGGTCGTTCCGCTCGGCGCTCCACGCCGTGGCCGACGCCCTCAGCGCCCACGGCTTCGCCGCCCACGCCGAGAAGCAGGGCGACGAGCTGCGCATCGTGGCCCAGCACTGCCCCTTCGGCGGCGCCGCCATCGAGCACCCGGTGATCTGCGCGGTCGACCGAGGCCTGGTGAAGGGCATGCTGTCGTCGCTCTACGGCGACACGCGCCCGGCCACGGAGACCACGCAGGCGCTCGGCTCCGAGACCTGCGTCACCGTCGTCACCACCGGCTCCTGAGCGCGTCGGCCGTGCAGGGCCTCGGCCACTACCTCGACCACGCATCGACGTCGCCGCTGCGCCCGGTGGCGCGGGACGCGATGGTGGCGGCGCTCGACCAGCCCTTCGGCGACCCATCTCGCATCCACGAGCCCGGGATGGCCGCGAGGGTCGCGCTCGAGCAGGCGCGGGAGGTGGTGGCGGCGGCGTTCGGCGCCCGTCCGCGCGAGGTCGTGTTCACGTCCGGGGCGTCGGAGTCGATCGCGTCGGTGTGCTGGGGGGTGGCCGACCGCGGGTCGACCCAGGTGCTGTCGACCGTCGAGCACTCGGCCGTGCGGCTCTCGGCGGCGCAGCACGGCGTCGTCGCAACGGTGGGGTGCGACCGGACCGGGCGCATCGACCCCGACGCGCTGCTCGGCGCGGTCGACGACACGACCGCCGTCGTGCACGTCCAGCTGGGGAACCACGAGGTGGGGACGCTGCAGCCCGTGGCCGAGGTGGTGGCGGCGTGCCGGGAGCGGGGTGTGCTCGTGCACGTCGACGCGGCCCAGGCCGCGGGACGGGTGCCGATCCGCTTCGGGGAGCTCGGCGCCGACCTCGTGTCGATCAGCGGCCACAAGCTGGGCGGCCCGGCCGGCACCGGCGTGCTGCTGGTGCGGCGGGGCCTGCGGATCCGCCCGCTGATCGTCGGCGGCGACCAGGAGCGGGCGCGGCGGGCTGGCGTCGAGGACGTCGTGGGCGCGCTCGGCCTGGCTGCCGCGGTCTCCACGATCGACGTCGAGGCGGAAGCCGTCGCCCAGGCCGCGCTCGCCGACCACCTGCGCGCCGCGCTCGTCGCCGTCGACGGCGTGGAGCTGTACGGGCACCCCACCGAGCGGCTCCCCCACCTCGTGTGCGCCGGCGTCGCGGACATCGAGCCCCAGGCGGTGCTGCTCGGGCTCGACCGCCGGCGGGTGCGCGCCCACTCCGGGAGCGCGTGCGCGTCGGAGGGGCTGGAGCCGTCGCCGGTGCTCGAGGCGATGGGCGTGGACGCCCACCGCTCGCTGCGGGTGTCGGTGGGGTGGTCGACCACGGAAGAGGACGTGGCGGCCTTCGCCGTCGCCCTCCCCGAGGTCGTGGCCGAGCTGCGGGCCCTGCGCCGGTAGCGGCCGACCGGCCGTTGAGCGGCCGGCGGCGCCGGCCCTACGGTGCCGCACGTGACGCTCTTCGTCCTCCGCCACGCGCACGCCGGCGAGCGGTCGGCCTGGACCGGCGACGACCGCACCCGGCCGCTGTCCGAGCGGGGGGAGGCCCAGGCACGGAGCATCGCCGCCACCCTGGCGGCGTGGTCACCGGCACCGGCCGAGGTCCGGACCTCGCCCAGCCTGCGGTGCGTGGAGACCGCCGAACCGCTGGCGGGGAAGCTCGGCCTCGTCGTCGAGGAGGACCCCAGACTCTTCGAGGGGGTCGGTCGCCGGGAGGTCGCCGACCTGCTCGACGACGTCGCCGACCGCGATGTCGTGCTGTGCAGCCACGGCGACGTGATCCCGATCCTGCTCGACCTGCTCGTGGCCGAGGGCGCCCGGCCCGAGCGCGGCATGGTGTGGCAGAAGGCGTCGGTGTGGGTCTTCGAGGGCAGCCGGGGCGCGTGGGGGGCCGCCCGCTACCTGCCCCCGCCGGACCGCAGCTGACGGGCGCTCAGCGGGTGGGCTGGGGCAGGGGGTCCTCCCCCGACTCGATGGCGGCGCGCACCTGGTCGGCCGCCGCCTGCTCGGCCGGGGGCAGCTCCCGGCCTTCGAGCTGGGCGAGGTCGGCCCGGGCGCCGTCGACGTCGCCCAGGTGGGCGCGCAGCGCGGCGCGGAACACGAAGCCGGCGCTGAGCGACGGGTCGGCGGCGAGCCCGTCGTCGAGGCGCTGCAGGGCGAGCTCGTCGGCCACGCCGCTGCGGGCGAGCAGCCACCCGAGGTACACGTTGGCAACCGGGTTCGCCTCGTCCACCCGGAGCACGTCCCGGTAGCACTGCACCACCCGCTCGGCGCCGAGCGAACCGGTGACGTCCCCCTCGATGCAGTCGTCCAGGGCCCGGTCGACGATCGCCTCCCGGAACTGGTCGGCGAGCTGCACCTCCTCGTCCGCCGGGTCGTTCTCGTAGAAGGCGGCGAGGTCGGCCACCGCGCCCGGGGCGTCGCCGCTGCGGGCGCGGCCGCTGGCCCGGAAGATGTAGGGCGCGGTGGCGCTCGGGTCGAGCTGGACGGCGGCGTCGAGGTCCTCGAGGCCGTCCTCGATGTCGAACTCCCGGACCTGCAGCCAGCCCCGGAAGGTCAGGGCCTCGACGTTGGCCGGCAGGGCCTCCAGCACCTCGTCGTAGCAGGCGAGCGCGCCCTCGGGGTCGCCGTCGCGCTCGGTGCGCTGGCACGTGGCGAGCCGACTGGACGCCGCGGTCACGTCGAGGCCGGTGAGCCCGCCGTCGCCGCGCCGACCTGACGCCTGCATCACGAGCACGCCGGCGATGACGGCCACGAGCACCACGCCGGCGACGGTGGCGATCCGCCGCCCTCGGCCCGGTGCGCGCTCCGCCGCGGGCGCCGGCGCCGTCCCGGCCTCGATCGCCCGGAGGACGGCCGCGGCGCGGGCCGTGTAGTCGTCGCGCAGGGTGCGGTAGTCGTGGTCGTCGACGTCGCCGGCGGCCCGCTCGCGCTCCAGGTCGTCGAGGGAGCGGAGCAGGAAGTCGCGCTCCTCCTCCAGGGTCACGACGGCGTCAGGCCCCGGCGCGCCTGCTCGACCAGCTCCCGGTCCTCGTCCGACACGTCCACGTCGTCGGGCGCCCGCCACCGCCGGAACACGACGGCGAGCCCGCCCGCGGCGACCACCAGCCCGGCGACCGGCAGGAACCACACCAGGCCGGCGACGCCGTCGCGGGGCGGGGTGAGCAGGTTCTCCTCGCCGTAGATGCCGGCGATGTAGTCGCGGATCTCGTCGTCGGTCTCCCCCGCCTCGATCCGGCGGGCGATCTCGGTGCGGATGGCCCGGGCGGCGGGCGCGCTGGAGTCGGCCACCGACTGGCCCTGGCAGGTGGGGCACTTGATGGACTCGGCGACGCTGCGAGCCCGCTCGGCGGTGGTCCGGGGGCCGGTGTCACCGACGGTGGCGACGACGAGCGCGCCGGCGAGCAGCGCCACCAGCACGATCCACGGCCAGCGCTCCCGGCTCAGGCCGCTCACGACGCCTCCCCCCGGACCTGGTCGAGGAGGCGGTCGAGGTCGTCGGCGGTGACGCCGCCCTCGATCTTCACCAGCACCGTGCCGTCGGGGGCGAGCAGGTAGGACTCGGGCACGCCGGCGACGCCGTACTGCAGGGCGGTGCGACCGTCGGGGTCGAGGACCACCGGCCACTCGCCACCGTTGCGGTCGAAGAACTCCCGCACCTGCTTCGGGCGGCTGTCGAAGACGACCGACACGACCGAGGCGTCGCCCTCGGCGCGGTGGCGCTCGTCGAACTCGACCAGCTCGGGGTGCTCCCGGATGCACGGCACGCACCA
>DASUEE010000190.1:0-2423 GCA_036275235.1 Acidimicrobiales bacterium
CGCGAGCGGGCCCGGGGCCTCATCGCCCGCGAGCCCTGGGGGCGCGAGCAGTGGGAGCGCCTCGCCGAGGGGCAGCTGTTCGACGGCATGGAGTCGTGGCTGCCGTGGCTCACCACCGAGGAGCGGGTGCTGGCCGACCTCCTGCCGGACGACGCCCAGATCCTGCTCGTCGAGCCCCGCCGCATGCGCGACCGCGCCGCCGACTTCCTCGCCGAGGAGGCGGACCTGGCGGCCACGCTGGCGAAGACGTGGGGCGCGGTCAGCGACGGCGAGGCGCACGCCTTCCCACCGCTGCACCTGCCCTTCGACCGCGTGCTGGCGCGCACCGACGCCGCCACGTGGCACCTCACCGCCACGCCTGAAGGGCCGGACACGCCGGTCGTGCAGGCCATGACGTTCCAGGTCGCCGCGGGCGACGAGGAGCGACGGCGCCAGCAGCTGCGCGACCTGCGCGACCAGGGCTACCGGATCGTGGTCGCCGCCGACGGCGAGGGCTCCGCCGCCCGCCTGCGCGAGCTGCTCGCCGACGCCGACGTGGGCGCCGACATCGTCGTCCAGCCCGTCGAGCGCGGTTGCATCCTGCCCGGCGTCCGCCTCGCCCTCCTCGCCGAGGCCGACCTCACCGGCCGGCGGCGCAGCCACCGCAAGGCCCGGCCCCGCCGGCGCGACGCCCAGAAGTTCTTCGACGACCTGCAGGTGGGCGACCACGTCGTGCACCACCAGCACGGCGTCGCCCGCTACGGCGGGATGGTGAAGCGGGCCATCGGCGGGGTGGAGCGCGACTACCTCCTGCTCGAGTACCGCGACGGCGACAAGCTCTACGTGCCGTCCGACCAGATCGACGCCGTCCGCCACTACACCGGCGGCGACGCCCCGTCGCTCACCCGCCTCGGCGGCGACTCCTGGAGCAAGGCCAAGGCGCGGGTGCGCTCGGCGGTCACCGAGATCGCCCAGGAGCTGGTGGTGCTCTACCAGAAGCGGCTCGCGGCCGGCGGCCACGCCTTCCCGGGCGACACCCCCTGGCAGCAGCAGTTCGAGGAGGCGTTCCCCTACGAGCCCACGCCCGACCAGCTCAAGGCGGTCGAGGAGATCAAGGGCGACATGGAGAACGCGGCGCCGATGGACCGCCTCGTCGTCGGCGACGTCGGGTTCGGCAAGACCGAGGTCGCGCTGCGCGCTGCGTTCAAGGCGGTGCAGGACGGCAAGCAGGTCGCCGTGCTGGTGCCCACGACGCTGCTCGCGCAGCAGCACTTCCAGACGTTCAGCGAGCGCTTCGCCGAGTACCCCATGCGGGTCGAGGTGCTGTCGCGCTTCCTCACCCCGGGGCAGGCGAAGTCGGTGATGGAGGGCTGCCGCACCGGCGCAGTGGACATCGTCGTCGGCACCCACCGGCTCCTCAACAAGGACGTGTCGTTCCACGACCTCGGCCTGTTGGTCGTCGACGAGGAGCAGCGCTTCGGCGTGAAGCACAAGGAGCGCATCAAGGAGCTCCGCGCCGACGTCGACGTGCTCACCCTCACCGCGACCCCCATCCCGCGCACGCTCGAGATGAGCCTCACCGGCATCCGTGACATGAGCCTGCTCGAGACCCCGCCGGCCGACCGCCAGCCGATCCTCACCTACGTCGGCGAGTTCGACGAGCGCGCCGTCGCCGAGGCCATCCGCCGCGAGCTGCTGCGCGAGGGGCAGGTCTTCTACGTGCACAACCGGGTGCGCGACATCGACCAGAAGGCCCAGGAGCTGCGCGAGCTCGTCCCCGAAGCGCGCATCGCCGTCGCCCACGGCCAGATGGACGAGGGCTCCCTCGAGCAGGTGGTGATCGACTTCTGGGAGGGCCGCTTCGACGTCCTCGTGTGCACCACGATCATCGAGTCCGGCATCGACATGCCCACGGTGAACACGCTCGTGGTCGAGCGCGCCGACCTGCTCGGCCTCGGGCAGCTGCACCAGATCCGGGGCCGGGTCGGGCGCTCCGGCAGCCGGGCCTACGCCTACCTGTTCCACCCCCAGGACGTGGTCCTCACCGAGGAGGCCTACGAGCGCCTCCGCACGATCGGCGAGTCCACCGAGCTCGGCTCCGGCTTCAAGATCGCCATGCGCGACCTCGAGATCCGCGGCGCCGGCAACCTGCTGGGGACCGGCCAGTCCGGCCACATCGCCGCGGTCGGCTACGACCTGTACTGCCAGATGGTCACCGAGGCGGTCGCCGAGCTGAAGGGCGAGCCGGTCCGCGAGCCCGCCGAGGTCAAGATCGAGACGCTCGAGGACGCCCACCTCCCGCCGACCTACGTCGAGCGCGAGGAGCTCCGCCTCGAGGCGTACCGGCGCCTGGCGGCCGTCACCTCCGACGCCGAGGTCGACGACATCGCCCGCGAGTGGGAGGACCGCTACGGCCCCATCCCCGACGAGGCGAAGGCGCTGCT
>DASUEE010000191.1:0-12065 GCA_036275235.1 Acidimicrobiales bacterium
AGGATCCGGACCGGGGTGCCGTGGGCGTCGACCTCGTAGACGGTCTGTCCGGGCATGCCCCGCAGGTCGTCCTCGTAGATGCGCTCGATCCCGGTCTTGCCGATCTTGTTGCCGCGGATGTACGTCTTCGGCTTCCCCTCCCGCTCCTCGAGCTCCTCGTCGTTGATCTCCCCCACGTAGCCGATGACGTGGGCGGCGCGGGTGCCGAAGGGGTAGCGCCGCACGGCCACGCGCTCGACGGCGACGGCGGGGAACTCCGCCTGGTGCTCCTCGACGTAGATCTTCAGCTCCTCCGTGACGTCGTCGGCGACCGGCACCGGGGCGTAGCGCGAGTAGCGGACGTCGTCGACGCGGTCCTGGAGCTGCTCGGGGGTGACGGGTGTCCCGTAGCGGGTGAGCTCCTCCGCGAGCCGCCGCAGCATCGACCGGCGCTCGCCGTCCTCGAGGTCGGCGAAGCGCACGCGGTCGACGGTGACGACGATCGAGACGCGGTTGTCGACCAGGACGGTGCCGTCGCGGTCGAGGATGCGGCCCCGGGGCGCCTCCACCTGGACGACGCGGATCCGGTTCGCCTCGGCCGCCTCGGTGAAGGACTCCGAGGTCATCACCTGCAGGTACCAGAGCCGGGCGAAGAGCGCGAGGAACAGGGCGATCGAGACGATGGCGAGGATGCCGAGGCGGAACCGGGGGGACTCGACGCGCTGGCTCACCGCAGACCTCGCATCGACGGCGTGAGCATGCGATCGGCGCCGGCCTTCTCGATCCAGCGGGCCACGAACAGCGCCGGGAACGCCAGCACGGTGTTGATCACGGCGGTGACGAGCACGATGCGCGGGAGGTTCGGCACGCGGAACTGCTGGCCCACCAGCTGGCCGAGGACCACGAAGAAGACGACCCCCACCACCGACGCGAGGAACGTGACCAGCACCGGGATCCACGGCGCCGAGCGGAGGACGCCGTCGTGGACGGTGCCCACGACGTAGCCGACGGCCAGGTACGTGAGCGACGACAGGCCGAGGGGCGTGAGCAGGACCAGGTCCATGGCGAGGCCGGCGATGAACCCGACGGCGGCGCCCCGATGCGGGCCACCCGCCATCCCGGCGGCGATGGCGAGGAGCAGGAGCAGGTCGCCCGTCTCACCGAAGGGACGCAGGTCGGCCAGCCACGTGGTCTGCACCGTCAGGAGCACGACGACGACCAGCGAGAGGCGGGCGGCGCGCAGCACCTAGCCGACCGGGGTGGTGAGCACGACGGACACGTAGCTGAGCTCGTCGAGGTCGGCCAGCGGCTCGACGAAGACCTCGAGGGTGAGGCCGCCGTTCGCCTCGCGGCTGCGACGGACCTTGCCGACCGGGATCGAGGCGGGGAACGACGACCGCTCGTCGATGCCGGACGTGGTGACGATCTCGAGCGACGGGAGGTCGGCGTCGGGCTCGCCGGGTTCGATCCCCGTGTCGACCAGCAGGTCGCGCCCCGACCCCTGGCCCGACGCCGTGCCGAAGCGCTGGCTGGTCACCAGGCGCACACCGACGCGGAACTCCGGGTCGGTCAGCAGCTGCACGGACGCGGAGCCCTCGCCGACGTCGACCACCTGGCCGACGAGGCCACCGAGCGACTCGCCGGTGCCGACGACGACGGGCATGCCTTCGCGGATGCCGGCGGTGCGGCCCTTGTCGATGCCGATCACGTGCGAGAACGAGCTGGCCGGCCGCTGCACGACCCGCGCCGTGGCGGTGCTCAGGTCGCCCACCCAGGGGATGTCGACCTGGTTCAGCAGCTCGTCGTACTGCACCTCGAGGTCGGCGTTCCTCGACAGGTCGCCCTCGAGCTCACCGACCCGCGCCCGCAGGCGCTCGTTCTCCGAGGCCAGCTCGTCGTAGCCGGTGATCCCGTTCCAGGTGTTCTGGAACGGCGTGGCGACGAACTCGGCCGCTCCCTGCAGCGGGCTGAGGGCCGATCCCACGCTGCGCCGGGCGTCGCCGAGGAAGCCGACGCCTCGGAAGTCGAGCGTGAGGACGGTGACGGAGGTCAGCACGAGCAGCAGGATGGTGAGCCTCGACCGACCACCGCGACGGGGTCCGGTCATGGCCATCGGTGGCCCTCGCACATGCGCGGATCAGTGTTCGGGCGGGTTGTTGAACAGCACGTCCTTCAAGGCGTCGAACTCCTCGAGAGCGAGGCCCGAGCCGAAGGCGACGGCGTGCAGCGGATCGTTGGCGATGACGATGGGCATCCCGGTCTCGTGCTCGAGCCGGGCGTCGAGGCCGTGCAGGAACGCCCCGCCGCCGGCGAGGACGATGCCCTTCTCCATGATGTCGGCCGCCAGCTCCGGCGGCGTCTTGTCGAGGGTGACCTTGACGGCGTCGACGATGGCCGTGACCGGCTCGTCGATGGCCTCGCGGATCTCCTCCGTGGAGGTGACGATGGTCTTGGGGAGCCCGGTGATGAGGTCGCGGCCGCGCACCTCGGCGTACAGCTCCTCCTCGAGGGGCCAGGCCGAGCCCATGCCCATCTTGATCTCCTCGGCGGCGCGCTCGCCGATGGCCAGGGAGTACTCCTTCTTGATGAACTGGATGATCGCGTCGTCCAGCTCGTCGCCCGCGACCCGCACCGACTGGCTGGCCACGATGCCGCCGAGCGAGATGACCGCCACCTCGGTGGTGCCGCCGCCGATGTCGACGATCATGTTGCCGGTGGGCTCCTGGACCGGGAGGCCGGCGCCGATGGCCGCGGCCATGGGCTCCTCGATGATGTGGGCCGGCTTGCGGGCCCCGGCGAACTCGGCGGCCTCGAGGACCGCGCGCTGCTCGACCCCGGTGATGCCCGACGGCACGCAGATCACCATGCGCGGCTTGGCCCAGCGGCGCTGGTGCACCTTCTGGATGAAGTACCGCAGCATCTTCTCGCAGATCTCGAAGTCGGAGATCACGCCGTCCTTGAGCGGGCGGATCGCCTGGATGTGCGAGGGGGTGCGGCCGATCATCCGCTTGGCCTCGGTGCCCACGGCGAGGGGCCGACCGTCGCGGACGTTGACAGCCACCACCGACGGCTCGTTGAGCACGATGCCCCGCCCGCGCACGTAGACCACCGTGTTCGCGGTGCCGAGGTCGACCGCCATGTCGCGGCCCATCAGGGAGGTGAAGACGTTCTCGGACATGGACTTCCGGTTCCGTCGGGGAGCAGGCGCGCCGGATGGCGACGGCTCAGCGTAGCGGAGGGCCCCAGGCTAGACCTCCGTCACCGAACCGCAACAGTCGGGGCCCTACCCCTGCGGGAACCAGAGGTCGATCTCGCGCTGGGCGGACTCGTGAGAGTCGCTGCCGTGAACCAGGTTCTCGTTGGTCGTGGTGGCGAAGTCGCCCCGGATCGAGCCGGGCTGGGCATCGTCGACGCTGGTCTTGCCGATCAGGGTGCGGCAGACCGAGAAGGTGTTGTCGGCCGGGCCCTCCACGACCATGGCCATCACGGGACCGCGGGTCAGGAAGTCGACGAGCTCGCCGAAGAACGGCTTCTCCCGGTGCTCGTCGTAGTGGGCCTCGGCGAGCGCGCGGTCGGCCGTCTTCAGCTCGGCGGCCACCAGCGTGAGGCCCTTGCGCTCGAGGCGGGCGATGATCTCGCCGACCAGGCCGCGCTCCACGGCGTCGGGCTTGCACATGACGAAGGTCCGGTTCACGGCGCCGGACGGTAGTGGGGGCTACGCGGATCCCCGGAATCCCAGGCGGCGCAGGGCCGTGCGCGCCGCTCCTGCGACGTAGGTGGACCCGGTGACGAGGAGCGCCTCGTCGTCGCGGAGCAGCTCGGCCGCCCGGGTGACGGCGTCGGCGACGTCGTCGACCGCCCGCACCTCGGCCACGTGGTCGCCGTCGCCCCCCGCCAGGGTGCGTCGCACCGCCGCCGCGACCTCCTCGGCGGGCAGCGAGCGTGGCGACTCGGCCCGGGTGCAGACCACCCGGCGCGGGCGGAGCGCGAGGAGCGGGGCGAGCGTCGCGTCGGGGTCGCGGCCGGCGAGCACCCCCACCACGAGCGTGAGACCGCCCTCCGGGTGGAACTCCTCGGTGATCGCCGCCGCCAGGGCGGCCGTGCCGTCGGGGTTGTGGGCCATGTCGACGATGACCAGGGGCGAGCGCCCCAGGACCTCGCAGCGGCCGGGGGCCTCGACGCTGCGCAGGGCCTGCTGCACCACGTCGCGGTCGAGGGGTCGCCCGAAGAACGCCTCGACCGCCGCCACCGCGCAGGCCGCGTTGTCCGCCTGGTGGGCGCCGTGGAGCGGCAGGAAGAGCTCCTCGAGCCGCGAGCCCGGCGTGTACAGGTCGACGTGGCGGCCACCGAGGGCCACGAGGGAGCGGCGCAGCCCGAAGTGCTCGTCGCGCACCCAGTGCAGTGCGCCCCCCTCGCGGCGGAACACCTCGACGAGGGCCGGATCGGTCTCCCCCACCACCACCGCGCTGCGGTCCTCGATGATGCCCGCCTTCTCCTCGGCGATCGCCCGGCGCCAGTCACCCCGGAAGTCGGTGTGGTCGCGGCCGACGTTCGTGATGACCGCCACGTCGGCGTGGGCGACGTTGGTGGCGTCGTAGCGGCCGAGCATCCCGACCTCGAGCACGACCACCTCGACGGCCTCCCGGGCGAACCAGGTGAAGGCGGCCGCCGTGAGGAGCTCGAAGTAGGACGGTCGCTGGGGGAACAGCGGCTCCAGCGCGGCGACCTCGCCGACGACCTCCCCGAAGTCCCGCTCGGAGATCGGCTCGGCACCTCGCCGGATGCGCTCGGTGATGGACTCCAGGTGCGGGCTGGCGTAGGTGCCGGCGGTGAGGCCGTGGGCGCCGAGCAGCGCCGTGATCATCCGCGCCGTGGAGCCCTTGCCGTTCGTGCCGGTGACGTGGATGACCGGCGCGGCCAGGTGCGGGTCGCCGAGCACCTCGACGATGCCCTGCATGCGCTCGAGCGACAGCCCGTGGACGGCGCCCGCCCGGGGTCCGTCCTTCGTGGCCTCGAGGTTGATGTGCTCGTCGAGGTAGGCGAGCGCGCCGGGGAGGTCCACGGACCGCGAGGTCAGCCGAGGCGGGTCAGGACGCGGCGCGCTTGGGGCGCTCGGCCTTGGTGTCCCGCGGGACGATGGTGGGGTTCGCCCGCTCGTGGACCACGTCGGCGTCGATCACGACCTTGCCCACGTCGGTGCGGCTCGGGATGTCGTACATGATGTCGAGGAGCACCTCCTCGAGGATCGCCCGCAGGCCACGGGCCCCGGTGCCCCGCAGGAGCGCCAGGTCGGCGACCGCGTCGAGCGCCTCGCTGGTGAACTCGAGCTCGACGTCCTCGTAGCTGAAGATCTTCTGGTACTGCTTCAGCAGGGCGTTGCGCGGCTCGGTGAGGATCTCGATGAGCGCCTCGCGGTCGAGGTGGTTGACGGCGCCGATGACCGGCAGGCGGCCGATGAACTCCGGGATCAGGCCGAACTTGACCAGGTCCTCGGGGCGGACCTCCTGCAGGAGGTCGCTGATGTCGCGGTCGTTGCCCTGGCGGATCTCGGCGGCGAAGCCCACGCCGGTGCGTCCGAGGCGCGACTCGACGAGCCGCTCGAGGCCGGCGAACGCGCCGCCGCAGATGAACAGGATGTTCGAGGTGTCGATCTGGATGAACTCCTGGTGCGGGTGCTTGCGCCCGCCCTGCGGAGGGACCGACGCCTGCGTGCCCTCGAGGATCTTCAGCAGCGCCTGTTGCACGCCCTCGCCGGAGACGTCGCGGGTGATCGAGGGGTTCTCCGACTTGCGGGCGACCTTGTCGATCTCGTCGATGTAGATGATCCCGGTCTCGGCCTTCTTGACGTCGTAGTCGGCCGCCTGGATCAGCTTCAGCAGGATGTTCTCGACGTCCTCGCCCACGTAGCCGGCCTCGGTCAGGGCCGTGGCGTCGGCGATGGCGAAGGGCACCTTCAGCAGCCGGGCCAGCGTCTGGGCGAGGAACGTCTTGCCCGAGCCGGTGGGGCCGAGCAGCAGGATGTTCGACTTCCCCACCTCGACGTCGTCGTGGACGGTGTGGTGGCCGAACTGGATCCGCTTGTAGTGGTTGTAGACGGCGACGGAGAGGATCTTCTTCGCGTCGGTCTGGCCGACGATGTACTCCTCGAGGAACTCGAAGATCTCCCGGGGCCGGGGCAGCTCGTCGAACGAGAGGTCCGACGACTCGGCGAGCTCCTCCTCGATGATCTCGTTGCAGAGATCGATGCACTCGTCGCAGATGTACACGCCGGGCCCGGCGATCAGCTTCTTGACCTGCTTCTGCGACTTGCCGCAGAAGCTGCACTTCAAGAGCTCGCCCCCGTCTCCGAACTTGGCCACCCCTGACAACCCCCCTGGTCTCAGTTGGCCCGGATCGGACCCGTGGTGTCGGCGAGCGATCGCCGGCTGATCACGTCATCGATGATGCCGTACTCGTGCGCTTCCTGCGCGGTCATGACGAAATCTCGGTCCGTGTCCTTCTCGATCTTCTCGATCGGCTGGCCGGTGTGCTCGGACAGGATCTGGTTCAGCAGGTCCTTCATCCGCATGATCTCGCGGGCCTGGATCTCGATGTCGGTGGCCTGGCCCCCGCCCCGGCCCCACGGCTGGTGCAGCAGGATCCGGGCGTGGGGCAGCGCCAGGCGCTTGCCCGGGGTGCCGGCGGCCAGCAGGACCGCCGCGGCCGAGGCGGCCTGGCCGTAGCAGATCGTGTTCACGTCGTTCTTGATGAACGAGAGCGTGTCGTAGATCGCGAACAGGGCCGTGATGTCGCCGCCGGGGCTGTTGATGTAGATGCTGATGTCCTTGTCGGAGTTCTCCGACTCGAGGTGCAGCAGCTGGGCGCAGATGAGGTTGGCGATGCCGTCGTCGATCGGCGTGCCCAGGAAGATGATGTTCTCCTTGAGCAGGCGGGAGTACAGGTCGTACGCACGCTCGCCACGGTTCGTGGACTCGACGACGGTGGGGACCAGGTAGCCCCGGACCACGCTGTCGTGCTGGGCCACCTGCTCCGGGTTCATCCCTCGTCCTCTTCGTCCTCGTCGTGGTGGTCGTGGTCGTGGTCGTGCTCGTACAGGCTGCGGTCGACCGGGTTCCCGTGCTCGTCGACGATCTCGACGTGCTCGAGCAGCCACTCCAGCGCCTTGCGCTTGGTGATGTCGGATCGTACCGCAGGGATCTGGTCGTTCCGCTCCAGCTGGAGGCGGACCTTGGCCGGCTTCTCCCCCACCCGTGTGGCCACCGATTCGATCTCCGCGTCGAGGTCCTCGTCGGTGCAGTCGATGCGCTCGGCGACGGCCACCGCGCGCAGCGCGAGGTCGACGCGCGATGAGGTCTCGGCGGCCTCGCGGAGCTCGTCGACGAGCTGCTCCTGCGTGCGGCCGGTCATCATCAGGTACTGCTCGAGGCGCAGGCCCTGGGCCTGGAGGCGCATGGCGAGGTCCTGGAGCCGGTTGTCGAGCTCCATGCTCACCAGCGCCTCGGGCAGCTCGTCCTCGACGAGGGCGGCGAGCGCCTGACCGACCTTCTCCTGCAGCTCGTGCGCGCCCTGCGCCTTGCGGACCTCCACCATGCGGGTGCGCAGGTCGTTCTCGAGCTCCTCGACGGTCTCGAAGTCGGAGTTCTCGGCCGCCCACTCGTCGGTGAGCTCGGGCAGGACCTTGGCCTTGACCTCCTTCACCGTGATGTCGAAGTGGAGCTGGCGCTCCTCGTCCTCGTCCGGGTGGGTGGCGTCGAAGGACAGCTCGTCGCCGGCCTTCGAACCGGTGAGCTGCTCGTCGACCTCGGGGGTGATGATCCCCGAGCCGACCTCGTAGCTGTAGTCGTCGGTGGTGAGGCCGTCCTGCTCCTCGCCGTCGAGCGTGCCGACGATGTCGATGACGACGGTGTCGCCCTCCTCGGCCGGCCGGTCGACGACCTCGACGGTGGCGTCGAGGCTGCGCATGCGGTCGATCTGGTTCTGGATCTCCTCGTCGGTGGGCTCCGGCGAGGGCATCGTCACCTTCAGCCCGTCGTAGCCGGGGACCGTGACCACCGGGCGGACCTCGACGACCGCCTCGAAGGCGACCGGGCCGTCCTCCTGACCGTCGGTGATCTCGAGCTCCGGGGCCGCGATGACGTCGACCTCGTGCTCGGTGACGGCGTCGGCGTAGTAGCGGGGCAGGGCCTCGCGCAGGGCCTCCTCGCGTGCGACGCCCGTGCCCAGGCGGGCCTCGAGCAGCTTGCGGGGGGCCTTGCCGCGGCGGAAGCCGGGCAGGTTGACCTCCTGCGCGATGCGCTTGAAGGCGGCGTCGATGTCCTTCTCGAACTCGGTCTCGTCGATCGAGACGGACACCTTCACCTTGTTGCCCTCGAGGGCCTCGACGGTCGAGTTCATGCGGTGACCAGCTCCTGGGGTCGGGGCGTGCGCAGGGAGCGGCCGAGTGTACCGACGGCCTCCGAGCGCGGACGCATGCCGGCTCCGCCCCGATCGGCACCGGGGGATGACGGTCCGACTCGCCCGGCTGGTCCGAAATGGCCCGAAGGGGCCATTCAACTGCCCTGGCGCGCGTGCCGATGCTCTCCCCATGAGATCGTCGGCGGACCGCATCCGCTCCCCCCGCGCCCGCGCGCCTCGCCGGCCGGCTGCGCTCGGCGTGGCCCTCGCGCTCGTGACCGTCCTGGTCCCGGCCGCTGCCGTCCCTTCCGCCGCCGAGGACGCACCCTCGGGCTGGATCGACGCCCCGGCGCTCACCCTCCTCGTCGACGACGCCCAGACCGGGACGGTCGAGCCGACGACGACCGGCGGCGCGTTCACCGCGCCGGCGAACACCGACTTCGTCCTCGACTTCGACGGGACCGTCGACGCGGCGACCCGCGAAGTGGTGACCGCTGCCGCCGGCATCTGGTCCGCCGCCCTCGAGGTGCGGGTGCCGATCGCGGTGGACGTGACCATGACCCCGATGGCGCCGGGCATGCTCGGCGCCGCCGGCCCGTCCCGGGCCTACTACGGCCAGCCCGCCTTCCCGGCGCGCGACGTCCTGTACCCCGTCGCCCTGGCCAACCAGCTCGTCGGCCGAGACCTCGACGCCGCCGCTGCGGACATCGAGATGGAGCTGTCCTCGTCGATGACGTGGGACCGCTCGGTCGACGGCACCGTGTCGTCCGGACAGCCGATGCTGTCGGTCGCCGTCCACGAGCTGGGCCACGGGCTCGGCCACACGAGCTGGGTCCGCTCGTCCGGCTCGGGCTGGACGGTGAACTACCTGCGCGACGGCCTGACCCTGGCCACGCCCTACGACCGCCTGGTCACCACGCCGTCGGGCACGCCGATCACGTCGCTGGTCGAGAGCGGGGTCACCGCCGCCGTCACGTCGCCGCTGGTGTGGGGCGGCAGCCGCGGCCGCTCGGCGAACGGCGGCGTGGCGCCGGCGCTGTACAGCCCCCCGGTGTTCGAGGTCGGTTCCTCCATCGGCCACCTCGACGAGGCGACGTTCCGCTCCGAGGTCATGACGCCCTTCCTCGGGCGCAGCGAGGTCCACACGACCATCCCGTCGATCACCCGGGCGATGCTCGCCGACATCGGCTGGGGGCTCCAGGTCGCCACCTCCACGCCGACGACGTCGTCCGGCACCGGTACGTCGACGCCGACGCCGGTCGCCTCGACGGCCACGCAGCGGGCGACCGCGTTCGTCGAGGCGGTGGTCACCGACTTCCTGGGTCGGCCGGCCACGAGCGCCGAGATCACCCGGTGGCGCGACCACCTCCTGGCCGGAGGCAGCCGCGAGGCGGTCACCCGTGCGTTCGCCTACTCCGACGAGTGGATCGGCGTCCTCGTCGACGGCCTCTACCGCTCGACCCTCGGCCGGTCCGCCGACGCCGGCGGCCGGGCGTTCTGGATCGACCAGCTCCGCCGCGGGATGACACCCGCCCAGGTCGCCTCGCACTTCTACGCCTCGGACGAGTACTTCCGGCGAGCAGGCGGCACGGCACCGGCGTGGGTCGCTGACCTGTACGCCGAGATCCTCGACCGAGGCGCGGACCCCGCCGGCCTCGCCTTCTGGGTCGCACGGGCCGGGAGCGTCGCTCGGCCGGCGATCTCCCTCGACTTCTACCAGTCCCTCGAGTCGCGCCGGGACCGGGTCGACGCCCTCTTCGGGACGCTGCTCGGTCGTGACCCCGACCCCTCCGGCTGGTCGTTCTGGGCCGGGGTGCTCTCGAACGGGCGCGACCTCGACCTGGCGATGTTCCTCGCCGCCAGCGACGAGTACGCCGCCCGAGCCACCAGCCGCTTCGCCTGAGCACGCCCCCGGGCGGCCCGGATGGTGCCGCTAGGGTGGCCGACCGGTCGACGGGGAGTGGCGCAGTCCGGCTAGCGCACCTGCTTTGGGGGCAGGGGGCCGGGGGTTCGAATCCCCCCTCCCCGACCACCGCGCCGGCCGCCCCGCACGACGATCAGCGGTCGAGGATGATCGCCGCCGCGGCGATCGCCGTGGCGAGCAGGGTGGCGACGGTCGCCCCGACGCCGACGAGCGCCGCCGCCCGCGGGTGCACCGGCGACTCGCCGGCGCGCAGGGTGCCGTGCAGGTCCTCGTAGTGGCGCCCCGCCCACACCAGCAGCGCGGCGGAGGCGCACACCTGCGCGAGGCCGATGCCGCCGAGGAGGAGGTGGATCCGCGCGCCGATGCGGGTCATGAGGGCGCCGACGACGACGCCCGAGATCGCGGTGCGCTCCCACGCCAGCGCGGTCCGCTCGTGCTGCAGGAGCGGGTCGAAGACCTCGGTGGGTCTCACGACGCGTTGATCGCGACCAGCACGGCCGACCCGACGGCGACGATCGCCACGGCGATCGACAGCGCCAGGGGGAGCCGGGACCGCGGCAGGGGCTGCTGGAGCCGCATCGCCGTCTCGGTGAGCGCCCAGCGCCGGTAGGACAAGCCGGCGGTGACGACGCTCAGCGAGAGGAGCGCGAGGCCGAGGACCTCCTCGCCCGGCAGGTCGTCGAGCAGGGCGACGGCACCGAGCCCGCCGGCGGCGAGCGCGAGCGCCGTGCGGATCCACGACAGGAACGTGCGCTCGTTGGCGAGCGTGAAGCGGTAGTCGGGGTCCGTCCCGTGCGAGCGCGGGTCCGGCGGGATCAGGGGCATCGGGCTACGACGACGTGACGTCGCTGGCCCGGACCCCGAGGACGCGCTCGACCGCCTGCGAGAGGCGGTGGCGCTCCGGCTCGTCGAGCAGCGGATCGGTGATCGCCCGCATCCGGCGTGCCCCGTCCGCGTCGATGCCGTCGAGCTGGGGCAGCAGGTAGGCGAAGAGGGCTTCGTAGCGCACCCGCGACAGCGTGCATCCGTCCTCGGCCCGGCGAGCGGCGAACTCGGCGGCGTCCAGGAACACCGCCGGCCCCAGGTCGCGCAGCTCCCGCAGCCGGAGCAGCGGCAGGAGGTGGTCGCCGTGGCGCCGGACCAGGGCGGCCAGCTCCTCGTCGTCGGGCGCGAGCACCTCGATGAAGGCGAAGCGCCGCATCAGCGCGAACGACAGGTCGTGCAGCGTGCGCTTGTCGAAGTCGTTCATGGTGGCGATGATCCGCCACCCCGGTGAGACCTGGACCACGTCGGTACCCGTGGGCTGGCGACCACCGGCCGGCACGATCGCCAGGGGTCGACCGAGCGCGTTGCGGCGGTGCGGCAGGACCACGGCCTGGCCGCCGAGAACCGTGAAGAGCGCGCCGAAGGCAGAGTCGATGGGCGCCCGGTTCATCTCGTCGATCACGAGCCAGCGCTGCTCGTCGATCGCCCGCACGAACACGCCCGGCCGGAAGACGGGGCCGTCGGGCGTCGGGACGGTGTCGCCGACGGTGTCGGCCGTCGACCAGGAGCCGGTGGCCGTGGCGGGCAGGAAGCCTCCCGGGCCGGCGGCCAGCTCGGCGGCGAGATGCGCGAGCGTGGTCTTGCCGGTGCCGGGCGGACCGGTGAGCATCACGTGCCGGCCGGTCTCGAGCGCCGCCACGAGCTGCCCGCACAGGTGGTGCGGGAAGCGCAGGCCGAGCTCGTGGGCCCGGCGCCCCAGCGCGACCGCGGTCAGGTCGCCGAG
>DASUEE010000192.1:0-8840 GCA_036275235.1 Acidimicrobiales bacterium
CTCGGCGGGGCGGCCGGGCGCCTGGCCGCCGTGCCCCGGCGCCTCGCCCGAGCGGCCCTTCCCGGGCGTGCCCTTCGCCCCGCCCTTCGGGCAGGCGTCCTTCGCCGCCTGGTCGCCGGCCTTCGCCGCCGCCGACACGCAAGCGCCGCGGTTCTGCGGTCGGTCGGGGACGTCGACCTGCACCACCGACAGCACGTCGTGGGCGACGCCCTGGGCCGGGTCGGGCAGGGCTCCCGCCATGGCGAAGCCGGTGGAACCGACCCCGAAGCCGACGATCGCGGCGGCGGCGACGGCGAGGCGGCCGAAGCCCTGGCGCCCGACCGTCGCCGGCGTCGCGGCGCGCATCGCGTGGAGGTGCCCGTCGCGGACGTCGTCGGCGACGGGTGCGGAACCCAGGGCGCCGAGGCGCTCGGTGAGGTCGTCGTGCTCGTTCATCACCCTGGTGAACGACGGACCTGCCCGCCGGGTCACGCGCCCGCGGTGGTCAGTCCGACGTCGCCACGCGGAGGTGGGCGGCGAGGGCCTCGAGGCCGCGGGCGCAGAGCATCTTCACCGAGCCCTCGGACCGGCCGGTGGTGCGGGCGACGCCGGCCACCGACAGGTCGGCGACGTGGCGGAGGACGACCACCTCGCGCTGGTCCGGGGTCAGCGCAGCGAGGGCGGCGAGCAGCGCCGGGTCGAGGTCGTCCACGACGTGGGGCGCCGGCACGTCCACGCCGTCGTCGAGCGGGACCGGGTCGGGTCGGCGTGCCCGTCGCCGGGTCTCGTCGACGCCCCGGTTGTGGGCGATGGTGAACACCCAGCGGCGCAGCGCGTCGTCGTCGCCCTCGAAGGTGCCCAGGCGCCGTGCCACCGACACGAAGACGTCGCCGGTGAGCCCCTCGGGATCCGGCAGGCGGTGGGAGCGGAAGTAGCCGAGCACGGCCGGCGCCAGCGCGTCGTACACCGCGTCGACCGACCTGACCGCGGACGCCCGCCGGCGGATCCCCACCGCGCCATCCTCCCACGGCGCCGATCCGTCCACGCGCCCGGAGCGCTACGGTGGTTGCGACTTCCCCGGTCGACCGCCGTGCCCCCGTCGTGGGCCCGGCCGGACGCACGGAGGACGCCATGTTCGGGGCACCGGACGACCCCGCCGGTCCCGCGGCCACCCGGCTGCGTGGGTGGTGGGAGGAGCTGCTCGACACGACGGGCGTCGGGACCCGGGCCGTGGTCGCCGGCGTGGCGCTGCTGGGCCTGCTCGCCGGCTCGTTGTGGTGGCTGACCCGGCAGGCGCCCCCGCCGGTGGAGGCGAGCCTGCCGCTGGTGGAGTCCACGGTGCCGGCTCCCACCACCACCGTCGCCCAACCGGTGGTCGTGCACGTCGCCGGGGCCGTCGTGGCGCCGGGTGTGCACCGGCTGCCGGCGGGAGCGCGGGTGATCGATGCGATCGACGCTTCCGGCGGGCTGGCCGCCGACGCCGACGCCGGTGCGGTGAACCTGGCCGCACCCCTCACGGACGGGGTGCAGGTCTACGTGCCGCGGGTGGGGGAGGCGTCGCCGAGCGGCGCGCCCGGTGCCGTTCCGGCTGCCGGACCCGGAGCCGCCGCCGACGGGCTCGTCGACCTCAACACCGCCGACGTCGCGCTCCTCGAGACCCTGCCCGGGGTGGGGCCGGCCACCGCTGCGGCCATCGTCGACCACCGCGAGCGGCACGGGCCCTTCACCAGCGTCGAGGGGCTCCTCGAGGTGCGCGGCATCGGGGAGGCCAAGCTCGCCGCGCTCCGGGACCTCGTCCGTGTCTGAGCGGTGGCGGTCGCTGCGGTGCGACCTGCCGGCGGTGGTCGTCGCCGGCGGCGCCTGGGCCGGTGCGTCCCTGAGCCGGGCCGTGCCCGTCTGGGTGCTGGCTGCCACCGCGGCGCTGGTCGTCGTCGTCCGGCTCCTGGCACGGCGGCCCGCCGTCGCCGTCGCGGCCGTCGGGGTCGGCGTGGGCGTGCTGGCGAGCGGGCTGGGCGCACGCTCGCTGGCCGGCCTCGCCCACGTCCCCGAGGGGTCCTTCGACGACTCGGTCACACTGGTCGGCGACCCGGAGCCGACGCCTCGGGGGCACGTCCGCGCCGAGGTGCGGGCGGGAAGCCGGCGCCTGCTCGCCGAGGCCCGCGCTCCGGCGGCCACGGAGGCGCTCGCCGGGCTGCTGGCAGGCGACCGGGTGCACCTGCGCGGCCAGGTGGCCGAGTTCGCCGCGCCCTCGGGTTGGGTGCAGTCCCGTCACCTCGCCGGCCGGCTGCGGGTCGAGGCGGTCGTCGGCCAGGCGGGCGCGGCCCCGCACGCCGCCGCCGCCAACGGGTTCCGGCGGGTGCTCGAGCGGGGCACGGTCTCGCTGCCGCACCGCCACCGCGCCCTGCTGGCCGGGCTGACGCTGGGCGACGACCGGCGCCAGCCGGCCGAGCTCACCGCCGACTTCCGGGCGTCGGGGCTCTCGCACCTCCTGGCGGTGTCGGGCTCCAACGTCGTCCTGGTGCTCGCCGTCGCCGGGCCCCTGCTGCGTCGCCTGCGCACGTGGCCCCGGTTCGTCGTGGCCACCGCCGCGGTCCTCGCCTTCGCCTTCGTCACCCGCTTCGAGCCGTCGGTGGTGCGGGCCGCCGCGATGGCGACCGTCGCGCTGTGGGCCTCGACGACCGGCCGTCCCTCAGGCGGGCTGCGGCACCTGGCGCTGGCCGTGTGCGCCCTCGTGCTCGTCGACCCCCTCCTCACCCGGGCGATCGGGTTCCGTCTCAGCGTGGCGGCCTGCGTCGGCATCCTCCTGCTCGCACCCCCGCTGGTGGCGTGGCTGCCCGGTCCTCGCTGGGTCGCCCAGGCGCTCGGTACCACGGTGGGCGCCCAGCTCGCGGTCGCCCCCGTCCTCGTGCCCACGTTCGGCGCCATGCCCCTGGCCGCCCTGCCGGCGAACGTCGCGGCAGCGCCGCTGGCGGCGGCCCTCATGGTCTGGGGCATCAGCGCCGGCACGGTCGCCGGCGTCCTGGGCGGCACCGCCGCCGCTGTCCTGCACCTGCCGTCGTCCCTGGCGCTGCACGGCCTCGAGCTCGTCGCGTCGCTCGCCGCCGCGCTGCCCGTGGGCCACGTCGACCTGCGCCACGTCGCCGTGCTCGCGATCGCGGCGGTCCTCGTCGGCCGGGCTGGCACCGCGCGGCTCGTCGGCCTCGCCCTCGTGCTCGCGGTGCTCGTGCTGCCCGGCGCCGTCGTCGTCGCACCCGGCTCCGCGCCGGCCGGCTGGGCCGCCACCGTGTGGAGCGACGGTCCGGTGGCGGTGGTGGAGCTGGATGAGGGTGCGTCGGCGGTGGAGGTGCTCGACGTGCTCCGCCGCCGGCGGGCGGCGGTGGTCGGCCTCGTGGTGGTGCGCTCGCCTCGTGCGCCACCGGCCGAGGTCGTGCGCGCCCTGCGGGCGCGGCTCCCGGTCCGGGCGGTCCTGGTCCCGGAAGGCAGCTCCGTGCCCGGCGCGACGGTGCCGCGCCCGGGTGATCGGGTGCGGGTGGGCGGGTTCCGGGTGGAGGTCGCCGACGTCGCCCCGGTCCTCGTCGCCCGGGTGGGCTGGGCAGGATCCGGCACCGTCACCCCCCGGCGGTAGGTTCCGCCGGGTGCACCTGGTCCTCGGATCCCAGCGCCACGACCTCGGTCGCACGGTCGTGATCGCGCGGGTCCACCGTCCCGAGGGTCCGGTGCCGGGGGCCGATGCCCTGTGGGCCGACCAGGTCGACGGCGTCGCCCTCGGCTCGTTCCCGGTGCCGGTGGGGGCCGACGCCGCCGGCGCCGCCGACGTGCACCGCCTCGCCGATGCCGGTGCGGCCGCCGTCGGCCTCATGGCCGGCGACGCCGATGGGCGCGCGGCGGCCGCCGAGCGCCGGCTCACCGTGCTCGTCCCCTTCGCCGACCTCGGTGCGGCCGCCGGGTCGCTGCCCTCCGAGCGCGTGCTCGTGTCACACCAGGCTCCCGTCGACGGCGGCGTCGCCTGCTTCAGCCCCCCGGGCGACGGTCCGGCGGCGTGGGGCGCAGCCACCCGCGCCCTCGCCGACGGCGTCCGGGTCCTGCGCGGGCGCGACGCCCGGTCGTTGCGTCGCGTCGCCACCGTCGCCGAGCACCTGGTGGCCGCCCGGCAGGAGAGCCGCCCGTGAGCCGGCCACCCGTGATCCTCCTGAAGGGTGCCGATGACATCCTCCGGTCGGCGCGGCGCACGGCGGTGGTCGCCGCGCAGGTCGGCGACGCCGACCCCACCCTCGCCGTCGACGAGCCCACGCTCGACGAGGACGACCGCCTGCGGCCGCTCGTCGACGCCGCCCAGACGTCCCCCTTCTTCACCGATCACCGCGTGGTCGTGGGGCGCAACCTCGAGCGGTTCAAGGCGAAGGAGGACATCGCGCTCCTCGTCGACTACCTCGCCGACCCGCTCCCCAGCACGGTCCTGGTCCTCGAGTGGGGTGGAACGGGGCGGGTGCCCAAGGCACTCGCCGACGCCGTCGAGGCCGCCGGCGGCGACACGATCAGCACCGACGCCGGTCGCGACGTGGGCGACTTCGTGTCGAAGGCGGCCAAGGAGGCGGGCGTCGTCCTCGAGCGCGACGCCCTGCGCCACGTGGTCGACTGGCTCGGAGACGAGCCCGGGAAGCTCCCCGGCGTCCTCGCCGTCCTCGCGTCCACGTACGGCGAGGGCACGTCCCTGCGCATCGACGACGTCGAGCCGTTCCTCGGTGACGCTGGGGGCGTCCCGCCCTGGGACCTCACCGACGCCATCGACCGCGGCGACATGGCCGCGGCCATCACCACCCTCACCCGCATGCTGCGGGCCGGACGGCACCCCATGCAGGTGATGGCCACGCTGCACACGCACTTCCAGCGCATCCTCCGGCTCGAGGGCGCCGCCGTGCGGGGGGAGAAGGAGGCCGCCACCGTGCTGGGCCTCAAGGGCTCGACGTTCCCGGCGAAGAAGGCGCTGGCCCAGGCCCGCAAGCTGGGACCGGACGGGGTGCGGGAGTCGATCCGCCTGCTGGCCCGCACCGACCTCGAGCTGCGCGGCACCGTGGACTGGCCCGACGAGCTGAGCATGGAGATCCTCGTCGCCCGGCTGGCCCGCCTCGCCCGATCGGCCCGCTGAGCCGTTCCGCCACGACTGCCAGAACCCCTCGGCTTCTGGCAGTCAGCACGGAACGCGTGGCCGGACGCGACACGACCCCGCCGCAGCGGGGTCGTGGTCATGTCCGCGGGTGCGGCCGGGTTCAGGACTCGGCGGACTCCAGGGCCCGGACCCGCTTCACCAGCCGCGACTTCTTGCGGGCGGCGGTGTTCTTGTGCAGGACGCCCTTCGAGACGGCGGAGTCGATGCGCTTGATGGCGGCCTTCAGGCTCTCGGCCGTCTCCTCGCCACCCTGGGCCGCCGCCAGCACCGTCTTGGTGCGGGTGTGGATCTCGCTGCGCACCTGCTTGTTGCGCTGCCGGCGCACCTCGTTCTGCCGGTTGCGCTTGATCTGGCTCTTGATGTTCGCCACGACGGGGACCTCTGGGTGACTTCGCGAGTGGGCGCGCGCTCGTGCGCACGGAAGCGGACAGCGTAGCGGTGGCGGGGTCCGCAGCAGCAACCCGGCACGCTCCGCCAGACTCGGGCCGATGGCGCCGGCGACGGGACCGTACGACCTGCGGTGGGGGCACGACGAGCGGCTCGACGTCGACGGCGTCGGCATCCACGCCGAGGCCGCCGGACCGGAGGGGGCCACGCCGGTGCTGGTCGGCCAGCACGGCTTCGGCTCGGGGACCTACACGTGGGCCGGCGTCGCCGAGCACCTCACGGCCGACCACCGGCTCGTGGCCTGGGACCGCCCGCCCTTCGGCCGCAGCGACCGACCGCCGCCGCGCACCGGTCCCGACGACCCCGGCGTGGCGTCCGAGCTGCGCCAGCTCCGAGCGGTGGTCGACCGCTTCGCCGGCCCCGGCCCGGTGGTGCTCGTCGGCCACTCGGCCGGGTCGCTCCTCGCGGTGCAGGCGGCGCTCGCCGGCACGGTCCCGATCGCGGGGATGGTGCTGATCGCCCCTGCGCTCGACGACGGCCCGCCCCCGACGGTCCGCGCCGTCAGCCGGCTCCCCGGCTCCTCCCTGCTCGGCGCGTCGATGGTCCGGGTGGGCGCCCTCGGCGCGTCGGCGGCGCTGCGGCGCATGACCCGCCACGGCACGCCGCTCACCGACGCCACCGCCGCCGAGGCCGGACGTGCCGTGCGGCGGCCGGGCACGGCGGCCGCCCTGTGGCACATGACCCGGCACTGGCAGCCCCCGGCGGTGCTCGACCGACTCGGTGAGGTCGACGTGCCGGCCGTCGTGGTCGGCGGTGTCGACGACCGCATCGTCAGCATCCCCACCCACCGGGCGGTGGCCGAGGGCCTCGGCGCCGACCTGCACCTGCTCGAGGGCGCCGGTCACGCGCCCCACGAGCAGCGGCCCGGCGAGGTCGCAGCGGTCATCCGGCGCTTCGTCGCCTCGCTCGGCGGCCGGTAGCGTCGGAGGACTCCCCCCGGAGACCGACGCTCCCATGGCCACGCCCCGCACCCCGCTCGATCGCATCCGGAACATCGCGATCATCGCCCACATCGACCACGGGAAGACGACCCTCTCCGACCGTCTCCTCGAGGTCACGGGCGCGGTCTCCTCGCGGGACATGAAGGAGCAGTTCCTCGACTCGATGGACATCGAGCGCGAGCGGGGCATCACGATCAAGCTCCAGTCGGTGCGCCTCGGTTGGCGCGACCACGTCATCAACCTCATCGACACGCCGGGTCACGTCGACTTCGGGTACGAGGTGTCCCGGTCGCTCGCCGCCTGCGAGGGCGTCGTGCTCCTGGTCGACGCCTCCCAGGGCATCGAGGCCCAGACCCTGGCCAACTGCTACCAGGCGCTCGAGCACGACCTGGAGATCATCGGCGTGCTCAACAAGATCGACCTCCCGGCCGCCGAACCCGACCGCGTCGCCGAGGAGATCGAGGCCGTCCTGGGCCTGCCGGCCGAGGAGATCCTCCACGTCTCCGGGAAGACCGGCGAGGGCGTTCCCGAGCTGCTCGACGCCATCATCGAGAAGATCCCCGCCCCGGTCGGCGAGGCCGACGCCCCGCTGCGGGCGCTGATCTTCGACTCCCACTACGACACCTACCGGGGCGTGGTGTCATCGGTGCGGGTCATGGACGGCACGCTGCGCACCGGCGAGAAGCTGCGGTTCATCCAGGCCCGGGCCACCCACGACGCCGACGAGATCGGCGTGCGGGCGCCGGTGCCGACCCCGGTCGACGCGCTCGGCCCGGGGGAGACCGGCTACCTCATCGCCGGCATCAAGGACGTGGCCGAGGCCCGCTCCGGCGAGACGGTCACCACGTCCTCCCACGGGGCCACCGAGGCGCTGTCGGGCTACCAGGACCCCAAGCCCATGGTGTTCGCCGGCCTGTACCCGGTGGACGGCGACGAGTACTCCGACCTGCGCGACAGCCTCGAGAAGCTCCGGCTGAACGACGGTTCGTTCACCTACGAGCCCGAGACCTCCCAGGCCCTCGGCTTCGGCTTCCGGTGCGGCTTCCTCGGGATGCTCCACATGGAGATCATCCGCGAGCGGCTGGCCCGGGAGTTCGACCTGAACCTCATCATCACGGCGCCGTCGGTGGCGTACCAGGTCGTCACCACGTCGGGCGAGCGGGTCGAGGTCGACAACCCCTCGGCGCTGCCGGAGCCCACGGAGATCGACTGGATCGAGGAGCCGATCTTCCGGATCTCGATCCTCACGCCGGCCGAGTACCTGGGTCCGGTGATCGAGCTGTGCGAGACCCGTCGCGGCGTCCAGTCCCGCATGGAGTACCTGTCGCCGGAGCGGGTGGAGATCACCTACAAGATCCCGCTCGCCGAGGTGGTGCGCGACTTCTTCGACCAGCTCAAGTCGCGCACGCAGGGCTACGCCAGCCTCGACTACGAGCTCGAGGGCTACGAGCGGGCGAACCTGGTGAAGGTCGACGTGCTGCTCAACAGCGTGGCCGCCGACGCCTTCTCCGCGATCGTGCACCGGGACAAGGCCTACGACTACGGGTCGAAGATGGCCGAGAAGCTCAAGGAGCTCATCCCGCGCCAGATGTTCGACGTGCCGATCCAGGCCGCGATCGGCGGGAAGATCATCGCCCGCGAGACGGTGAAGGCGAAGCGCAAGGACGTGCTCGCAAAGTGCTACGGCGGTGACATCACGCGCAAGCGCAAGCTGCTCGAGAAGCAGAAGGAAGGCAAGAAGAAGGCCAAGAGCATCGGCCGGGTCGAGGTGCCGCAGGAGGCGTTCGTCTCCGCGCTGCGGCTCGACGATTGAGCGATCAGCAGCACCGCCTCGGCGTCGTCGCCGGCTTCTCCGCCTACGGCCTGTGGGGCGTGTTCCCGCTGGTGTTCCGCCTGCTCGACGACGTCTCGGCGGTGGAGATCCTGTTCCACCGCATCGCGTGGTCGCTGGTGGTCGTGGTCGTGGTGCTCGCCGCGCAGCGTCGCTTCGCCGAGCTCGCCGTCCTGGCCCGGCACCGCCGCTCGCTGCAGCGCCTCGCGCTCGCGGCCGTGTTCATCTCGGTGAACTGGCTCACCTACATCTGGGCGGTCAACAGCGGCCACGTGGTCGACGCGGCCCTCGGCTACTACGTGAACCCGCTCTTCACCGTGGCGCTCGGCGTGGCCGTGCTCCACGAGCGGCTGCGGCCGGCGCAGCGGGTGGCCCTGGGGTTCGGCGTGGCGTCGGTGCTGGTGCTGACCGTCGCAAACGGACGGGTGCCGTGGGTGGCGCTGGTGCTGGCCGCCAGCTTCGGCATGTACGGCTA
>DASUEE010000193.1:0-4869 GCA_036275235.1 Acidimicrobiales bacterium
CAGCGCGTCGTCCACGGCGTGCCAGCCCTTGAAGGCCGGCAGCAGCGCCGGGTGGGTGTTCAGGATGCGGTGCGGGAAGGCGGCGTGGATGGCTGCGCCGAAGACCGTGCCGTAGCCGGCCATGACCACGAGCTCGATGCCCGCGTCGAGCAGCAGGCGGGTGACCTCGCCGGTGTAGCCCTCGCGGTCGAACGCCGCACCGAACGACGTGCGCTCGAGGCAGATCGCCTGCACGCCGTGGCGTTCCGCGACCTCGGTGGCGGCGCACGGCCGGTCGACGACGACGAGGTCGACCGGGATGCCGTCGCTCAGGATCGCGTCGAGGAGGGTCCCGCTCCCGGAGGCGAGGACGGCGGTGCGCATGGGCGTCGGAAGGTAGCAGCCCCTCCTCGGGGCCCTTCCCGAGCCGGATGCGGTCCGTCCTCAGCCGCGGCGCAGCTCCCGGGCGCTGCAGTCGGTGCGGCTCGTGTCGGCACCGGCGCAGAAGGAGCGCACCTCGGCGGCGGACCCGAACCCGGTGCGGACCAGCACCCAGTAGCCGTTGCCGAGGCTCGACCAGTCGTCACCACGCGCGGCCACCGCCTGCGGGACCACCCGCCGCACCTCGGCGTAGGCGGCCTCCAGGCGAGCGGTGCCCGAGGAGTACGGCACCGAGGTCAGCATCGCGACCCAGCCACCCCCGTACGACGAGGGCAGCGACGGCACCGATCCGGTGCCCGCCGACGGCGCCGCCGTGGTGGTGGGGGCGGCCGTGGTGGTCGTGGTCGGTGCCGTGGTGGTGGTGGTGGGAGCGGTGGTGGTCGTGGTCGGTGTGGTGGTGGTGGAGCCGGCGTCCTCGCGGGGCGCGAACGTGATCGGTGCGCTGGTGGGGGCGGCCTCGTCGGTGCCGGGGTCCTCGTCGCCTCCCCCGGTGAGCCAGCCGAGGAGGGCCACGGTGGCGGCGAAGCAGGCCACGCCGAGCACCACGAGGGCGAGGAGCCGCCCGGAGGTGCCACGCCGGTTCCTCGGCTGCTCGGGCCGCGGCGGCGGGGGTTGCGATCCGCGGTCGCGGATCTCGATCTCCCACGGGGCTCGTTCGGTGTCGGTGGGCGGCGTCATGGGCGCGGTCCTGTGCTCCACTCGCCCGCTGCCCCCAGTGTGCCGGGCCGGCTCAGGTCAGCGGTGGATCCACGCAGCCCGTGCTGCCCCCGCCCCCGCCCGCCGGCGTGGACACCTCCTTGGTGGGCACGAAGCCCGACCCGGGGTCGGAGGTGCGCACGAAGCGGAGGATGGCGGTGGCGATCGCCTGGGCCTCGGCGTGGCGGAACTCCTCGGTGCGCAGCAGGGCGTCCTCGGC
The DNA here is from genome assembly GCA_036275235.1 of Acidimicrobiales bacterium. GTDB lineage: Bacteria > Actinomycetota > Acidimicrobiia > Acidimicrobiales > Salinilacustritrichaceae > Salinilacustrithrix. The sequence continues at coordinate 1,337 of DASUEE010000193.1, forward strand.
GGGGTTGGTGAGGAAGGCGGCCTCGGTCAGCACCGCGGTGACGTCCTCGGCCTGACGGAGCACGCCGTAGTAGTCGTCGCCGGTGCGGGCGGAGCGCCGGGCCCGTGCACCGGGCTGGTCCCCCACGGCCCAGTCGGTGCCGAACGGCGACAACCCGGCCTGCAGCTCCTCCCACAGCAGCCCGGCGAGGCGCCGGGAGCCCGGGGCGTCGAGCTGGTGGTACAGCTCGCTGCCGGGCGTCGTCGCCTTCCCGAGCGGTGCGGCGTTGTGGTGGATCGACACGAACGCCAGGGGTTCGAGCGCCCGGGCGATCGCTGCACGCGTCGCGAGCGTGATCCGCACGTCGCGGTTGCGCGTGAGCACCACGGTGGCCCCCTCGGCCCGCAGGAGGTCGCGAACGCGCAGGGCGATGTCGAGGTTCAGGTCGGCCTCGCGCAGGCCGCTCGGCCCGACCGCGCCTGGCTCGCGGCCGCCGTGCCCGGGATCGAGCACGATGTGCGCACCGTGCACGGGACGTCCCGGCACCGCCGCGACGCCGGCACACGGCGTCATCACCTGCCAGCGCCCGTCCTGGGCGCCGACGGCGGGGAGCAGCATCCCGTTCGGGGTGCGCACGGCGCGAACGTGCTCGCCCGCCGGGATCGCCGGGAACCCGGGCGTCGTGGGCAGCGGTGCGGGCGTGGGTGCGGGTGTCGCCGGCGGCTCGGGCGGGGCGACCGCCGCAGTCGTGGTCGGCGCCGGCGCCACCGTCGGGGGGGCGTCGCTCGCCGTGGCTGCCGCGAGCACGCCGGCCAGCACCAGCGCGACCGCGCTCAGCAGCAGGACCCGGACCGGCGTGTGCACGGCGTCCCAGGATGGAGGTTCGAGCCCCGCGCGCCAACGCGCGCGGGGCTCGGGCCGATCAGCGGAGGCTGTTGACGACCTCGACCATGAGTGCGCCGGCCTCGGTGGGGTTGTTCCCCACCTTGGCGCCAGCGGCCTCGAGGGCCTCGCGCTTGGCGTCCGCCGTGCCCTTGCCGCCGGAGACGATGGCGCCGGCGTGGCCCATCTTCTTGCCGGGGGGCGCCGTGACGCCGGCGACGTAGGAGACCACCGGCTTGGAGACGTTCGCCTTGATGTACTCGGCGGCCTCCTCCTCGGCGGAACCGCCGATCTCGCCGATCATCATGATCGCGTGCGTCTCGGGATCGGCCTCGAAGCGCTCGATGCAGTCGATGAAGGTGGTGCCCGGGACCGGGTCGCCGCCGATGCCGACGCAGGTCGACACGCCGATGTCCTTCAGCTTCAGCTCGTACAGCGCCTGGTACGTGAGGGTGCCGGAGCGGGACACGATGCCCACGTTCGGACCGTCCGCCGACGGCTCCTTGGCGATCTCGCCGGCCGTGATGCCGATGTTCGCCTTGCCGGGGCTGATGATGCCGGGGCAGTTCGGGCCGAGCAGCTGCACGTTCGGGAAGTCGCGCTTCAGCTTGTTGTAGAACCAGGCCTCGTCGTGGGCGGGGACGCCCTCGGTGATGACCACGATGAACTCGATGCCGCCCTCTGCGGCCTCCATCACGGCGTCCTTCACGCCCGGCGCCGGGATGAAGATGCACGACGCGGTGGCGCCGGTCTCCTTCACCGCCTCGGCGACCGAGGCGAAGATCGGCACGCCGTCCACGTCGGTGCCGGCCTTCTTGGGGTGCGTGCCGGCCACCACCTGGGTGCCGTACTCGCGGTTTCGCTTGCCGTAGAAGGAGCCCTGCGAGCCGGTGAGGCCCTGGTAGACGACCTTCGTGCTCTGGTCGACGAAGATGGCCATCAGGCACCCCTCTCCTTGGCCAGGGCGACGACCGCCTCGGCGGCCTCCACCATGGTCGGCTTGCTGATCAGCTTCTCGGACTCGTGCTCGGCGAGGATCGCCCGGCCCTCGTCGGCGTTGGTGCCGTCGATGCGGATGACGATCGGGGCGTCGATGTCGACGCGCTGGAGGGCGGTGACGATGCCGTTGGCGACCTCGTCGCCCTTGGTGATGCCGCCGAAGATGTTGATGAAGATGGCCTTGACGTTCGGGTCGTTGTTGATGACCTCGAGCGCGCCCGCCATGACCTCGGCGTTGGCGCCGCCGCCGATGTCGAGGAAGTTGGCGGGCTTGCCGCCCACCTGGTTGACGATGTCGACGGTGGACATGGCCAGGCCGGCGCCGTTGGCGATCACGCCCACGTAGCCCTCGAGGCCGACGTACTGGAGGCCCTTGGCGTGGGCCTCCTCCTCGCGCTCGTCGCGGACCTGGGTCTTCTCGTACTCGGCGTAGTCCTCGTGGCGGAAGGTGCTGTTCCCGTCGAGGGTGACCTTCGCGTCGAGGGCGTGGACCTCGCCCGTGGGCTTGAGGATCAGCGGGTTGATCTCGCAGAGGTCGGCGTCGCCCTCGGTGTAGGCCGTGTAGAGCTTGCGCAGGATGTCGACGGCGCCCTCGGTGGCGTCGGGGTTCAGCTTCGCGGCCTCCACCCAGGCGCGGGCGTCGGCCTCGGACAGGCCGTCGACCGGGTCGACCCAGATCTTGGCGATGGCGTCGGGGTTCTCCTCGGCCACGGCCTCGATCTCGACGCCGCCCTCGGCGGAGAGCATGCCCAGGTGCTTCTTGGCCGAGCGATCGAGCGTGAAGGAGGCGTAGTACTCCTCGGCGATGTCGGAGGCGACCTCGATCCAGATCGTCTTGACGACGTGGCCCTTGATGTCGAGGCCCAGGATGTTGCCGGCGTGCTCGCGCACCTCGTCGGTGTTCGCCGCCAGCTTCACGCCGCCGGCCTTGCCGCGCCCGCCCACGTGGACCTGGGCCTTGACCACCACCGGGTAGCCGATCCGGTCGGCGACCGCCACCGCGTCGTCCACGGTGGTGACGGCCTCGCCGTCGCTCACCGGGATGCCGTAGCGGGCGAAGAACTGCTTGCCCTGGTACTCGAGGAGGTCCATGCGTGCTTTCCCTTGGTCGCGGCTTGGGTCGGGGCGACTGCCGGCCGGATACTAGGAGGATGCCCCTGGGCCCCTGGAATCCCCGGAACGCTCGGTGAGCCCGGTCGCGAAGCGCCGCGGCGGGGGCCACACCGGCCGGGCCGTGTCGGTGGCGATCCTCGGCGTGGCCATCGCGCTGGGCACCGCGTTCGGGGTCGCGACCCTCGCCAGCCAGGGCGACGTCGAGGTGCGCCTGGGCGACGACCGCTTCGACGCCGGCCGCACGGAGAACCTCGCCGAGAACATCGCGGAGGAGGGCCAGCCGATCCTGTTCCCGGATCCGGCCAACTTCTCCCGCGCCATCTACGTCGACCACGTGGGCGAGGACCCCGACGCCGGCTGGCTGGCGCTGAGCGCGTTCGTGCCCGACCAGCCCGAGTGCACCGTCGTCTACGACCCCGACGCCGGCGAGTTCGTGATCGGCGACGACCAGCCCGAGGCGTGCGACCGGTCGCTCACCTTCCCCCGCTCCGGCGCCGGCCTGCGGACGTTCCCGACGCAGGTGGAGGACGGACGCCTCAGCATCGACCTCCAGGACCGCA
>DASUEE010000194.1:0-2148 GCA_036275235.1 Acidimicrobiales bacterium
CTCGGCATCCCCGGCTTCCTGAAGTTCAAGATCGGGCGCCGGCGCAAGAAGTTCGTCGACCAGCTGGGGGACACCCTGCAGCTGATGGCCGGCTCGCTCACCGCCGGCTACGGCCTCGGCCAGACCCTCGACTCGGTGGCCCGCGAGACGGACTCGCCGACCAGCGAGGAGTTCCAGCGGGTCGTCATGGAGACCCGGCTCGGCCGCAGCCTCGAGGACGCCCTCGACGCCATGTCGCACCGCATCCAGGCGAAGGACTTCGACTGGGTGGTGGACGCCATCAAGATCCAGTCCAGCGTGGGCGGCAACCTGTCCGAGATCATCGAGCAGGTGGGCGAGACGATCCGGGCCCGGGTCCGGATCAAGCGCCAGGTCGACGCCCTCACCGCCGAGGGGAAGATCTCCGCCCTCGTCCTCTTCGTCCTGCCCTTCGGCCTGTTCGGGTTCATCTTCAGCTCGAACCCCGGCTACATCACGCCGATGTTCGGGTCGGGCCTGGGCCAGGCGATGCTCGGCGCGGCCGGCGTGATGCTGGCGTGCGGCGGCCTGTGGCTGAAGAAGCTCGTCAACCCGGAGTTCTGATCATGGGAATCGTCTACCTCGCTGCGCTCTTCGTCATCGGTGGCGTGAGCCTCGCCCTGTGGGCCATCAAGCCCGAGCCGAAGGTCATCCCCGTGGGCTTCGACCCCGAGGACGTCGCGCCCACCTCGCGCGAGCTCGAGCTGCAGGGCAGCTTCTTCGAGCGGGTCGTCAACCCGCTGTCGGCGGCGATCGCCAAGAAGGTCGGCCGGTTCCTGCCGGCCGGGCTGCTCGAGTCCACCGCGAAGACCCTCCGCGTGGCGGACCTCGACCGCCGGTGGCGGCCCGAGGTCATCATCGGGCTGCAGGTCATCGGGTTCGTCGTGGGTGCCTTCGGCGCCTCCGCCTACCTCTCGAGCGCCGGCGCCAGCCGGACCAACCTGCTGGTGGCCGGGCTCATGGTCGTGCTGCTCACGATGGCACCCAACGCGAAGATCTCCCGGATGGCGGACGACCGCCGCAAGGCGATCACCAACGAGCTTCCCGACGTGCTCGACCAGCTCACCGTGACGGTGGAGGCGGGCATGTCCTTCGACGGCGCCGTGCTCCGAGCCGGCCAGGAGGGCCGCGGCATCCTCGCCCAGGAGCTGCTCAAGTCCGTGAACGACATGCAGCTGGGCCTGTCCCGCGGCGAGGCGCTGCAGGCGATGTCCGAGCGCACCGACGTCCCGGACCTGCGCCAGTTCGTGTCCGCCGTCCGCCAGGCGGAGAAGCACGGCTTCCCGCTGGCGAACATCCTGCGCCTCCAGGCCCTCGAGCTGCGCGACCGCCGGCGGGCCCGGGCCGAGGAGCGGGCCATGCAGGTCCCGGTGAAGATCACCTTCCCGCTGGTGTTCTGCATCCTCCCGGCGCTGTTCGTGGTGATCCTCGGACCGGCGGCGGTGAACATCTCCGGCGGCCTCTGACCGGTCAGCTGCGGGGGTGGTTGCGCTCATGCGGTAGGACGGTGAGGGTTCAACCACGGTTCAGGTCAAGGGTCGGAGGTCGCGGTTGCCGACGTCGCTCACCATCGGACAGCTGGAACGCCGGTCGGGCGTGTCGGCGTCGGCGCTGCGGTTCTACGAGCGCAAGGGCCTCCTCGGCGCGGAGCGCACGGCGTCCGGCCACCGGCGGTACCCGCCCGACGCGCTGCGCCGCATCGCCTTCATCCGCACGGCGCAGCGCGTCGGCATCCCGCTCGCCGACGTCAAGGAGGCGCTCGACTCCCTGCCGGGCGGGCGCACGCCCACCGCCAAGGACTGGGCGCGGGTGTCGGCGACCTGGCGGGCGGAGCTCGACGACCGGATCCACGCCCTGACGGCCCTGCGTGACGATCTGAGCTCGTGCATCGGGTGCGGGTGCCTGTCGCTCACCACCTGCCGGCTCTCCAACCCCGGCGACGTCGCGGCCACGCGCGGGTCCGGCCCCCGCTACCTCCTCGGCGACCGCCCGGCCGACCTGGTGGGCGAGGACCCGGCCGCCGGGTGATGCGTAGGGTCGGTCCATGAGCGAGCCGCAGGTCCTGCCCGAAGCCGAGCCGATGTCCGCCGACGGGGGGCCCGCCGGCGTCCTCGTCCTCCACGGCTTCAC
>DASUEE010000195.1:0-4932 GCA_036275235.1 Acidimicrobiales bacterium
GCCGCCGACCTCGACTTCGACCAGCGGGAGCGGGTCAGCGAGACCTTCGCCGAGCCCGGCACCTCCCCCATCGTCTCCGAGAGCAGCTCGACGGAGACCTACACCAACGGCGCCGGCCAGATCGTCGGCGGCGTGCTCGGACCCGATGCCATCCCCGTCCCCGAGGGCGAGGAGGGCAGCGAGTACGGCAAGGAGGAGGCCGCCCGGACCTTCGCCGTCGACAAGGTGACCGAGCAGGTCAAGGCGGCGCCCGGCAACGTCGAGCGCCTGTCCGTGGCCGTGCTCGTCGACGAGTCCGCCGGCGTGAACACCGCCGACATCGCCGACCTCGTGACCGCCGGCGCCGGCCTCGTCCCCGAGCGGGGCGACACCATCGAGGTCAGCGCCATGGCGTTCGGCGCCGACGGGGCGCCCGACCTCACCGAGGGCACCTCGTCGGACGACGCCGGCGACGACATGGTGCTCACGCTCGCCCGCACGGGCGGCGTGCTGGTGCTGGTCGCCCTGGTCCTTCTCCTCGCCTACCGCAGCGCCAAGCGCTCGACGCTGGCCAAGTACCCGGTGGCGATCCCGCTCCCCAGCCCGTCGGCGGAGGCCGAGGCGGTGCTCGCCGGGCTCTCCGAGGAGCTCGAGCGTGGCCAGGCGGCCGCCGAGCTCGCACCGGCGGAGCCGCCGCGCCAGCTGGTGCTGCAGGGCCAGATCGGCGAGCTGATCGACCGGCAGCCCGAGGACGTCGCCGCCGTGCTCCGCACCTGGCTCGCGGACCGGAGGGGCTGACGTGAGCCGCACGGCCACCGAGCTGAAGGGGTCGTCGAAGGTCGCCATCCTGCTGATGCAGATGGGACCCGAGCGGGCGTCGAAGGTGCTCCGCGAGTTCCGCGAGTCCGAGGTCGCCGAGATCATGGCCGAGGTCGCACGGCTGCGCAGCGTCGATTCGCGCGTCGTGGAGGGCGTGCTCGAGGAGTTCGCCGACATGGCGGACCAGAACATCGCGGTGACCAGCGGCGGGCTCGAGACCGCCCGCGCCCTGCTGACCGAGGCGCTCGGCGAGGACCGGACGAACGACATCCTCGGGCGGATCACCAAGGGCCGGCTCGACCTGCCCTTCGAGTTCCTCCAGCACGCCGACCCCCGCCAGGTGCTGTCCTTCCTCCAGGAGGAGCACCCCCAGACCATCACCCTCGTCCTCGCCCACATGCCGGTGGACCGCGCCGCGATGGTGCTCGGAGGGCTGCCCGAGGAGCTCCAGCAGGAGGTCGCCGTGCGGCTGGCCACCATGGACCGCACCAGCCCCGAGGTCGTCGCCCACGTGGAGGAGGTCCTCGCCAGCCGCCTCTCGTCGGTCATCCAGTCGACCGAGATGGCCGAGGTCGGCGGCGTCGCCTCCCTGGTCGAGATCCTCAACCGGTCCGACCGCACCACGGAGCGCCACATCCTCGAGGGCCTCGAGATGGCCGACGAGGAGCTGGCCGACGAGGTGCGCCAGAAGATGTTCGTCTTCGAGGACATCGCCGGGCTCGACGACCGCTCGATCCAGCTGGTGCTGCGCCAGGTCGACGGCAAGGACCTCGCCGTCGCCCTCAAGGGCGTCCGCACCGAGGTGCGCACCACGATCCTGCGCAACATGTCCGAGCGGGCGGCGCAGAACCTCGTCGAGGAGATCGACCTGCTCGGTCCCGTGCGCCTCAAGACCGTCGAGGACGCGCAGGGCGCGATCGTCCGCGTCGTCCGTGCGCTCGAGGAGTCCGGCCAGATCGTCCTCGCCAGGAGCAACGATGAGTTCGTCGACTAGCGCCGTCCCGGTCGCCGGCTGGGCGCCGTCCCTCGACCTGTCGACGGAGGGGCTGTCCCGCTTCGATCCCGCCCGCGTGCAGCAGGCGATCGACGACGGGTGGGCCGCTGGCTTCGACGCCGGTCGCGCCGAGGCGACCGCCCGGGCGCAGGAGGCGCTCGACGCCGAGCTCTCGCTGGTGCGCCAGCACGCCGCCAGCGTCCTCGACCGGCTGGCCCGCACCATCGACGACCTCGCCGCGAGCGAGCGACAGGCCGCCGAGGCGTTCGGCCGGGCGGCCGCGGGCGCCGCGGTCGCGCTGGCCGAGGCGATCCTTGGCCGGGCCCTCGCCGACGAGGTCCTCGGCGCGACGGCGGCCGCCGAGCGGGCGCTCGCCGCCCTCGACCACCCCTCCGACGCCGTGCTGCGGCTCCACCCCGACGACGTGACGCTCCTCGGCGACGGCGGCGCCGGGATCCGCGTGGTGCCCGACCCGTCGCTGGCGCGGGGCGACGCCGTGGCCGAGACCGATGACCGGCGGGTCGACGCCCGGATCGCCACCGCGCTCCGACGCGCCCTCGCCGTGCTCGACGGCACCGAGGCCCCGGCATGAACGCCTTCGACACCCGTTCTGGGGTACCGATCCCCGCGCATGCGGGGGGATCGGTACCCCAGAACGGGTTCGGGGGGCGCCTCGACGACGCCGTGCGGGCGGCGGCACCGGTGGTCTCCGGCCGGGTGCGGCGCGTCGTGGGGCTGCACGTGGACGTCGCCGGCATCGACGCCTCGATCGGCGACGAGGTGCTCATCGACGCCCCTGACGGGACCATGCCGGCCGAGGTCATCGCCATCCAGGACGGCGCCGTGGTGTGCCTGCCACACGGCCACCTCGACCGGGTCGCCGCCGGCACGCCGGTCCGGGCCACCGGCACCCGGCCGTCGGTGCTCGTGGGCCCGGCGCTGCTCGGCCGCGTGCTCGACGGCTTCGGTCGGCCGCTCGACGGCCGCCCGCTCGACGGCCAGCTGCAGCGGGTCGGCATCGACGGGACGCCGCCGCACCCGCTGCGCCGCCAACCCGTCGACCGCCACCTCCCGCTCGGCGTGCGGGCCCTGGACACCCTCGTCCCCTGCGGCCGCGGGCAGCGCCTCGGCATCTTCGCCGGCTCCGGTGTGGGCAAGTCGAGCCTGCTGTCGATGATCGCCCGGGGCACCGCAGCCGACGTCACCGTCCTCGCCCTCATCGGCGAGCGTGGCCGGGAGGTGCGCGAGTTCCTCGACCGCGACCTCGGGCCGGAGGGCCTCGACCGCTCCGTCGTGGTCGTGGCCACCTCCGACCAGCCGGCGCTGGTCCGCCTCCGGGCCGCGTCCACGGCCACCCGCATCGCCGAGGACTTCCGCGACCGCGGGCTCGACGTCGTGCTGATGATGGACAGCCTCACGCGCTTCGCCATGGCCCAGCGCGAGGTCGGCCTCACCGCCGGCGAGCCGCCGGCCACCCGGGGCTACCCACCGTCGGTGTTCACCCTCCTGCCCCGCCTGCTCGAGCGGGCCGGCGGCGGGGAGACCGGGACCATCACCGGGCTGTACACGGTGCTGGTGGAGGGCGACGACCTGCAGGACCCCATCGGGGACGCCGCCCGCTCCATCCTCGATGGCCACGTCGTGCTGTCCCGCAAGCTCGCGACCGCCGGCCACTTCCCCACCATCGACGTGCTCGAGTCGATCTCCCGCGTCACCGGAGCCATCACCACGCCGGCCCAGCAGGCGCTGGCCACCGAGGTCCGGGGACTGCTCGCCGCGCTGCGCGACGCCCGGGACCTGATCGACATCGGCGCCTACGCCCCCGGCGCCAACCCGCAGGTGGACCGTGCCATCCGCCTCGAGCCGGCCATCACCGCCTTCCTCCGCCAGGGCATGCAGGACCAGACGCCGTCCGACGAGGCATGGGCCCAGCTGGAGCTCGTGCTCCGCAGCGACCAGGCGCTGGTGCCCGCGTGAGCGCCCGCGGCGACCGCATCGCCACCGTGCTCCGCGTGCGGCGGGCACAGGAGGCCGAGGCCGCCGGCGGCCTCGCGCGCGCCGGCGCCGCCGCCCGGGAGGCGGAGCGCGTGCTCGGTGCGCTGATGGACCACTACGAGCAGCACCGGGCGCTCGACATGCGCGACGACGCCGTCGACGAACGGCTCCGGGACCGCCAGGTCCGCATGCTCCAGGCCGCCGCCATCCAGCGGGGACGCGACCGCGTGCGGGACGCCCTGGCGTCGATGGACCACGAGCGCCGGCTGCTCCAGGTGCGGTCCCAGGCCGTGCGCGCCATGGAGCGCCTGGAGGCGAAGGTCCTCGACGAGGAGGGCGCCGAGCGCCAGCGCCAGGAGCGGCGCGACCAGGACGAGATCGCCACGACACGGTGGAGCCACCCGACCGATCCGGAGCCCGGGCGATGAGCGCCACCGGCGGGATCGCCGCCGTGCACGCCCGCATCGCCGGCATCGAGTCCCGGCTCGGGGTCGGGACCACCGGGCGCGACGTGCGCGCGGAGCAGGCGTTCGAGCAGCTCCTGACCGCGGCGACCGCGGCGCCGACGGCTGCAGGCTCCACGCTGGGTGCCTCGGCACCGGCGACCGTCCCCGGCCCGGCCGCGACCTCGGGCACCCTGGCCTCGGTGCCCTTCGGGCACCTCTTCGAGTCCGCCGGCCGGCGGCACGGCGTGGCACCCGAGCTGCTGGCCGCCGTGGCGAAGGCCGAGTCCGGCTACGACCCGAGGGCCGTCAGCCACGCCGGGGCGCAGGGCCTCATGCAGCTCATGCCGGGCACGGCGAAGGGGCTCGGCGTCACCGACCCGTTCGATCCGGCGCAGGCCGTGGACGGTGCGGCCCGGCTGCTCGCCGACAACCTGCGCCGCTTCGGGTCCACCGAGCTGGCGCTCGCCGCGTACAACGCCGGCCCCGGGGCCGTGTCGCGCCACGGCGGCATCCCCCCGTACGCCGAGACGCAGGCCTACGTCCCCAAGGTCATCCGCCACTACGAGGAGCTGCTCGCCCGATGATCCCCGCGACCCTCCCCGCCCCGGCCCCCGACGCCCCCCTTCCCGGAGGCCGACCGGACCGTGCCGGCGGACCCGAGTTCGACCGGGCGCTCGACCGTGCCGCGCGTGAGCACGA
>DASUEE010000196.1:0-5858 GCA_036275235.1 Acidimicrobiales bacterium
GTCCAGCGGCCGCCCTCGAGGACGGCGAGGTGGGCGGCGCCGTCGTCGGTGACGACCTGGAAGCGCACGCGCCGCGACCAGCGGTCGGGGTCCCACCAGCGCTCGTCGACCGGCCACGGGCCGGCCCAGGAGGTGATGCGCCGGGCGTGCCGGCCCCAGCGCAGCAGCGCCGGCTCGGCCGTGGGCCGGCAGCGGCCGTCGACCACCACCGGGCGGCCCCCGTCGTCGAGCACCTCCACCGGCACGCCGTCGGCGTGGAGCGTGGCGGGCGACGGGTTGGGCAGCCGACCCGGCCACGGGGCGGTGACCCACCCGGGCCGGGCGGCGGGGCGCTCGGACGACAGGTCGACGGTGGCGGCGGGCACGAGCCGCAGCTGCTCGCCGGGGTCGCGCCCGCCCGCGTACTCGGGCACGAGCACGGCATCGGCGCCGAGCAGGCCCTGCACCCGGGCGATGGCGCGCAGGGCGCGGTCGGCAGCACCGGCGTCGGCTCCCCAGAAGCCGAGCTGGCGGCCGTCGGCGGCCACGACCTCGTCGGGCTGGAGGCGGAGGTGGACGATGCCGGCGGTGGGCCGCTGCCGGGGGTTGGCGTTCAGCCAGCCGTCGAGCTGCCAGCGCACGCGGTCGGCGATGGCGCCGGCGGTGAGCGCCCCCTCGTGGCGCCACACCCGCTCGGAGCGCTCGCCGTGCTCGGTCTCGGCGCTGATCACGATGCGGGTGCACACCGAGCCGCGCGACGACAACCGGCGGTGCAGCTCGTCGGCCAGGCCCCGGGCGACGAAGGCCGCCGGGGCCACCTGCTCGGCGGGCGGGTCGAGCTCGGCCTCCACCACGAGGTCGGGCGGGGGCGGCTCGGTGGCCGGCGGGCGGGCGTCGAGGCCGCGGGCGAGGCGGTGGGCCTCGCTGCCGTCGGCCCCGAAGCGGCCGAGCACGTCGGCGGCGGGCAGGGCGGCCAGGTCGCCGAGGGTGTGCAGCCCGAGGCGGCCGAGGACGTCGGCGAGGTCGGGGCGGTCGAGGGCGGCGAGCGACAGCGGCGCCAGGTACTCGGCCACCTTCCCGGGCGCGACGACCCAGACCGGCGGGCCCTCGCCGCGACGGGCGCGCACGTGCGCGGTGCGGGCCGCGTGGGCGGCGGCGAAGGGGCCGTCGGCGACCCCGACCGCCACGGCCGTGCCGGCGGGCAGGACGTCCTCGACCACGGCCACCACCCGCTCGGCGAGCGCGGTGTCGCCGCCGAAGTAGCGCGACGGCCCCCGGGTGGGGAAGGCGCACCGGCCGGCCCGGGTGACCTCGAGGCGGGGGGTGAGGGCCTCGAGGGCGTGGACCACGGCCTCGAAGGCGCGGGCGTCGCGGTCGGCGTCGCGGTCGAGCACCTGCAGCGCCGGCGAGCGGGCCTGGGCCTCGCGCCGGCGCATGTGGCGGCGCACGCCGGCGGCCCTCGCCGCCGCGGTGCAGGCGACGACCCGGTTGGCCACGAACGCCGCCGCCGGCTCCTCGGCGGGGACGCCGGCGGCCACCAGGGGCCAGTCGGGCACCCACACGACCATCGTGCGCACGGGCTCGTCGGCGCTTCCCACCACCGTCATGCCGGCTCCCGGCGCTCGTGCAGCCGGACGGGCTCGGGCAGCACCGCTTCGACGACGCCGTCGGCCGACGGCAGCCACAGCTCGGCCCGGCGGGGCCGGGCGGCGTCGCGCCGGCCCCCGGCCTCGACCGTGACCCGCCGGGCCCGGAGGTGGCCGTGCCCCTCCCCCAGCCCCTCCCACGTGGCACCGGCCACGGTGAGGGCGACGTCGGCACCCTCGGGCCACGTGGCGCGGGTGGGCCGGCTCCCGCCCACCTGCACGAGCACCGCGCCGCGCTCTCGGGTGCGGGCCACGAGCCGGCGGCCGTCGGCGGCCCGGACCCGCTCGCCGGCGTGGACGAGCACGACCTCGAACGCGTCGACCAGCGCTGCGACCACCGCCGGCCAGACCGCAGCGTCGCCGTCGTCGCCGGGATCGGCGACGAGCACCAGCCGCTCGAGGGCCACGCTGAGCTCGGCGGCGGCGAGCAGCCCGAGCGAAGGGAAGCCAACGGCCGCCACCCAGGCACCGTCCTGGGAGGGGCCGGCGGCCAGGGCCAGCGCGAGCGAGGTGGCGGCCGGACCGTCGACCGAGAGCGTGGACCCCCGACGCAGACCGGGCACCAGCGCCTCGAGGGCGGGCAGCACGGGCAGGCGCTGCTCCCGGGCGAGCATGGTCGGCCGGATGCGGTCGGCCACGCCGGCCAGGCGCGCCCGCCGGTCGTCCTCGGAGAACGCCGGTGCTGCCCCGTCTCGGCCCATCCCCGCCAGTATCGAACACCTGTTCGGAGTCCGTCAACCGACCTGGACCCCCCCGGACCGTTCTGGGGTACCGATTCCCGCGCATGCGCGGGAATCGGTACCCCAGAACGACGGGGTCAGGCCACGGGGAGGGCCTGCAGCACGTCGACCACGCCGCGGGCGTCGGCAGCCCAGCCGTCGGCCCCGAGCCGGCGGGCCGTCTCCTCGTCGGGCACCGCCCCGCCCCCGAGCAGCACCGGCACCCGCACGGCCGAGCGCACCGCGTCGACGGCCGACGCCGCCGACACCTCGCTGCCGGCGGTGGTGGCGCTGACCGCCACGGCGACCAGCCGGTCGGCCTCGGACGCGGCCCGGACCAGGCTCTCGACGGGCACGTCGGCACCGAGGTCCTCCACCTCCCACCCCGAGAACCGGACGACGTCGGACACGATGCGCAGCGGCAGGGCGTGGCGCTCTCCCGGCGCGCACCCGGCCACCACCACCCCGCGCCGCACCCCGCGCCGGGTGAAGCGGCTGTCGAGGATCCCCAGCACCTGGGTCATGATCACCGCCGCCCGGTGCTCGTGGGCGACGTCGCACAGCCCCTCGGCCCATGCGTCGCCGATGCCCCGCATGGCAGGACCGACGACATCGACGTACACGTCGACCGGGTCCGAGCCGGCGGCGAGGGCGGCGTCGACCACGCTCTTGGCCCCCGCGCGGTCGCCGGCGAGCAGCCGGCGCTCGAGCCGGGACGCCCAGTCGGCCGACCGCCGCGTGCCGGGCTCGACCGGCTGGCTGCGCTCGGCGACGAAGTGGTCGAGGTCCTCCCGGCGCACCGCCCACGAGCGGCCGTGGCGCTCGGCCGGGAGCAGGCCCAGCCGCACGTAGCGGTACACGGTCATGTAGTGGACGCCGAGCGCGTCCGCCGCGTCCTGCAGGGTCAGGTCACCGGCGTCCACGGGGTCCTCGCATCACGTCGTGGCGGGGTCGTCCGGGCGTTCTGGGTCGGGCGCCTCCGCCGGCGCGACCGCCGGGGTGTCCAGCTCGCCGTCGCCGGTGGCGGCCGCGGCCTCGGGGGCCTCCAGCAGCTCGGCCTCGTCGCCGGACAGGGGCTCCTGGACCACGGGCGCGTCCTCGGCCTGCACCTCGTCGACCGGCGCGGCCTGGCCGTCGCTGGCCGGGGCGTCGGGGTAGAAGCGGAACAGGTGCTCGATCACGTCCTGCAGGCCGGCCCCGGTGGAACCGCCGGCGAGGTCGACGGTGATCATCGATGAGTTCACGTGCACGGCGTCGACGCCGCCGTGCTCGAGCAGGCGCCGGGCGAGGCGGTCGACCGGGCGGTCGCGGACCACGTCGGCGAGCGAGCGGTAGCGCTCGTGCCCCATGCCCGTGAGGCTGCGGTTGATCTCGAACCGGAGGATCTCGGGGTTCGACGACGGCTTCGCTACGACGGTCACGTCCTGTCCCATGCAGGCCGGATCGTACCGCCGGCGCCGGGACCGTCGACAAAGGCGCGCACGGCGGCGCCGGGGGCGGGATGATGGGCGGATGGCGACGGAGACCATCGAGGTCCACGGGCACATCGTCGACTCGCTCATCCTGGCCAAGGTCCTCGACGCGATCCTCGAGGCGGGGGCCGACTACGAGCTGGTCGACGTCGCCATCGGCAAGACCGGGACCGACACGTCCCGCGCCGAGATCGTGGTGCACGCCGACGACCAGGCGCTCCTCGACGCCCTGCTCGACGACCTCCAGGTGCACGGGGCCAACCGGGTCGCGCAGACCGAGGCCGTGCTCGTCGAGGCCGACCGCGACGGCGTCCTGCCCACCGGCTTCCACTCGACGACCAACCTCGACACCGAGGTGCTGCTCGGCGGCCGGTGGCACCGCGTGGAGAACCCGGAGATGGACTGCGGGCTCGTGGTCGACGACGCCGACGGAGCGGTGCGGGTCCGCACGGCCCCCATGCACCGGATCCGTGCCGGCGACCGGGTGGTCGTGGGCCGCGACGGGGTGCGGGTCCACCCCCCGGCCAAGCGTGCGGGCGGCGGCAGCTTCGAGTTCATGGCGTCGGAGGTCTCGTCCGAGAAGCCCAAGGGCCTGCTCATCCGCCACGTCGCCGACCGCGTCCGCGCCGCACGCGACGACGGCGGGAAGGTGCTGCTGGTGGCCGGGCCGGCGGCGATCCACACGGGCGCCGGCCCCGACCTCGCCCGGCTCGTCGCCGGGGGCTGGATCCAGTGCCTGTTCACCGGCAACGGGTTCGCCACCCACGACCTCGAGTCGAACGTGCTCGGCACCTCGCTCGGGGTCGGCGTCGCCGACGGCGTCCCCGTCGAGGGCGGCCACGCCAACCACGTGCGGGTCATCAACGAGCTGCGCCGGCACGGCTCCATCGCCGCTGCGGTCCAGGCGGGCTACGTCACCGGCGGGGTCATGCACGCGTGCGTCACGGCGGGCGTGCCGTTCGTGCTCGCCGGCTCGGTGCGTGACGACGGTCCCCTGCCCGACACCACCACCGACGTCGTCGCCGCCGCCGACGCCATGCGCGAGCACGTGCCCGGCGTGCAGGTCGCCCTCATGCTCGCCACCACGCTGCACGCCATCGCCACGGGCAACATCCTCCCCGCCTCGGTGGAGACGTTCTGCGTCGACATCAACCAGGCCGTGGTCACCAAGCTGGCCGACCGGGGTTCGCACCAGGCGGTGGGGATCGTCACCGACATCGGCGTGTTCGTCCGGGCCCTGGCCGAGGACCTCTGCGGACCGACCGCATGAGCGCCCTGCCCTGGGGGCGCCGCTACCTGATGTGCCCGCCGCAGCACTTCGGGGTCCTCTACGAGATCAACCCCTGGATGCACCGCGAGGTCGAGGTGGCCACCGACGAGGCGCGGGCCCAGTGGGAGGGCCTGCGCGACGCGCTGGTGACGGCGGGCGCCGAGGTGGAGGTGATCGACCAGCCCGAGCACGTGCCCGACCTGGTGTTCACGGCCAACGCCGGGCTGGTCGACGCCACCCGACAGCGCTTCGTCCCCTCGAGGTTCCGCCACCCGGAGCGCCAGCCCGAGACCGAGGTCTTCGCCCGCTGGTTCGCCGACGGGGGCTGGGACGTCGTCGAGCTGCCGCCCGGTGTCGGGCACGAGGGGGCCGGCGACGCCCTGCCGTTCCGGGACGTGCTGGTGTCCGGGTACCGGCCCCGATCCGACGCCAGCGCCGCGCCCGTCCTCACCGATCTCCTCGGCGCGCCCGTCCGCACCCTCGAGCTGGTCGATGAGCGGCTGTACCACCTCGACCTCACGTTCTGCCCCCTCGACGACCGGCGCGCGATGTGCGCCCCCCTCGGCTGGGACGCCTACGGCCGGCGTCTCGTCGAGGCGCTCGTCCCGGAGCCGCTGTGGCTGGAGGACGACGAGGCGCTCGCCTTCTGCGCCAACTCGGTCGTGGTCGGCGACGTGGTCCACCTGCCGAGCTGCCCGCCCCGCGTGGGCCGGCAGCTCGAGGCGTGGGGCTTCCACGTCGTGGTCTGCCCGGTGGACGAGTTCCTGAAGGC
>DASUEE010000197.1:0-3766 GCA_036275235.1 Acidimicrobiales bacterium
GGGCCGCTCGCAGCTCGGCCCGCACGGCGTCGAGCCGGGCGGCCAGGTTCACCTCGAGCCGGGCGAGCTCGGCGGCGACCCGGGC
The DNA here is from genome assembly GCA_036275235.1 of Acidimicrobiales bacterium. Taxonomy (GTDB): domain Bacteria; phylum Actinomycetota; class Acidimicrobiia; order Acidimicrobiales; family Salinilacustritrichaceae; genus Salinilacustrithrix. The sequence continues at coordinate 86 of DASUEE010000197.1, forward strand.
CGAGTGGGACCGTGCCTCGAGCAGGTCGTCGAAGGACGGCACGTCGAGGCGGTCGAGCAGGGCGTCGGCCAGCGAGTCGACGCGGTGCTCGAGGCTGGCGACCTGCCCGTGCAGCTGGGCCGACTGGGCCGCCAGCATGCGCAGGGCCCGCTCGGTGCGGGCCAGCGACTCGGCCGGCACCAGGGGCACGAGGGCCGTGGAGGTTTCGGCCGCGGAGGAGGTGTCCGGGTCGGGTCCGGCGGGGCGGCGGCGACGGAGCCAGGGCATGCCCCGACGGTAGGACCGGGGGCCGGTGGCGGTGGTGGATGGCGGGACGCACGGTCACGCCGCCGGGGGCCGGAGCGCGTCGGGCCACGCGCACTCCGGGACCTCGAGGCGCTCGAGGACGTCGAGCACCCCCACCGCCACGTCGTCGCTCAGGTGGGCGGCGAGGCGGGCGCGGAGCACGTGCAGGGGCGGGCACCGGTTGAGCACGAAGCGGGCGAACGCGCCGTCGTCGAGCCAGGCCGAGTCCTGCGGGAGCAGGTCCGGGACCTCGAAGCGCCCGTCCGCAGCGAGCTGGCGCAGCCGGGACCACGTGAGCACCCGGTGGAACGCCGCGAGCACGTCCTCGACGTCGGCGTCGGCGCTGCGGACGCCGTGGCGCAGAAGGCGCATCGCCGGGTGGGCGTCGAGCGCGGCGCCGAGCGAGGGGACCGGCTGGGCGGCGCCGACGAGGTCGGCCAGCCACTGGATGCTCCAGTAGGCGGAGGCGTCGACCGGGGGCGGGTCGGTGGGGAGGCCGAGGACCCGTCGGAGCAGGTCGACCTGCTCGCCCACCGGCAGCTCGTCGCCGAGCAGCGGCGCGACCGATGGATCGTCCGTCGCGGTGCGGTGGGCGTGCTCGCCGGTGCGGGACAGCAGCGACACGACGTGCACCCGGTGCCGCCGGCGGTGGGGCGACGAGCGCTCGGCGACGTGGTACGCCCAGCCCGACGTGGCCATGCCCACGGCGTGCCACTCCGGCGGCGCGGTCCAGCCGAGCAGCAGCTCGGTGGGATGCCGGCCCTCGAGGGGGAGCACGCCGAGGTCGAAGCCGTCGGCGTCGCCGGTGCCGACGTGGACGAGGCAGGGGGACAGCTCGCCGGCGGCGAGCGCGTCGGCGAGGTGGTCGGCGAGCAGGTGGAGGGATGCGTCGGCGGCGACGTGATCGCCGTGCGGTGCGGCCATGGGAGCCTCCCGGTGGTGGGGTCCGGCTGCCGGCCGCACCGGAGGTGCCGGTGGGCGGCGGCGAGCGGCACGTGTGCCGGAGGCGGCGAGCGCCGCGAGGCCCGGGGGGCTGGTGGACATCATGGCAGACGGGGGGTGACAGCATCCCGGCCCGTACCCTCGGCCAGGTGGCCGACACCCCCTCTCCTGCCCCCCGCCCGGTCCCGGGCCGGAACCGCACGGGTCCGCCCGAGCGGGTGTGGCCCGAGGACGAGCCCGGCCTGCCCCCGCTCGAGGGCGTGGTGGCCGCGCTCGAGGGGTTCGTCGACGTCGGCGACCGGTCGCCGCTGGAGATCGAGCTCCTCGTGTCGGACTTCCTCGCCCAGCTGGGCGCCGGGCAGGCACCGCCCGCCCCGGGGGAGCCCGACCACGTCGAGCTGCTGAACGGCATCGTCGAGCTGTGCCTCCTCCACCTCGACCGGTCGCCACCCCGCGTCGTGCTCGACTTCCTGTGGGTGCTCGACGCGTTCGACCCGGGCTGGGTGCACTGGCCGCTCCACGAGCGGCTGGCGGCGTCGGCGCTGCCGGCCCGGCCGGCCTGGGCGATGGACGTCGGGCAGGCCGAGGTGCGCACCGCGCACGTCGTGCGCCACGAGACCGGGGACGGGTTCGACGTGGCCTTCGTGGCCCGCCACCGCTCGGCCGAGCGAGACCACGTGGTCGCCGTCTACGTCGACCGCACGTTCGGTGGCCTCGCCACCGACGTCCTGGTCCACGACGACGCCGAGGAGTACCTGGGGCTGTCGCGCGCCGAGCCCGGGATGGCGGTCCACGACGTCGACCCCGCCACCGCCGTCGCAACCGCGGACCCGGCGGTCGCGGCCACCTTCGCCGCCGGGGTGCCCCCGGCCGTGTCCGAGGGCTTCGCGTCCCGCTGGGCGGTGCTCGAGCAGCACCTGGCCCGGTGCCCCTCCGGCGGCGACCCGCTGCCGGCACCCGCTGCGGCGCCGCCGGAGGATCAGGCCGCCCTCGTCGACCGCTTCCTGGCCGGGCCCGACGGGGCGGCCGCCCGCGCCGACCGGGACGTGCTGCTCGAGGCGGTGGGCTTCGTCACCGACGAGCTCGGCGGCGACCCGCTGCGCTGGAGCCCGGCCGTCACGCAGCTGGTGCTGGGCGGCTGGATGCCCTTCGCCGTGGAGGATCCCGACGTCGCCGGGCGCTTCGGCCAGGTGCTGCGTGCCTTCGTGCCCTGGGCCCAGCGCGAGCAGGGCTGGGGTGACCGCTACGTCGCTGCGACCCTCGAGGCCATCGACGCGGTCGAGGGGACCGGCACGTCGTCGGGCGGGCGGGTGGAGATCCTCGAGCAGGCGCTCGCGGAAGGCGTCGACCTCGACGACGAGGAGGCGCTCGACGCCTTCCTCGACCGCTACCTCGGCGAGGGTGGTTGACTGCCCCGCCGTGATCGTCAACCACGTCGGCCTGCGCGTCCTCGACCTCGACCGCTCCACGCGCTTCTACGAGGCGCTCGGGTTCCGGCCGGCGCTCACCGCCGACATCCCGGACGGTCCGTCGGCCCGGCTGCTCCGCCTCGAGGAGCCGGTCGGGCTCCGGGCCACCTACCTGGTGAACGACGGGTTCGTCCTCGAGCTGCTGGCGTACGAGCACCACGCCGGCGCACCGGTCGAGCGCTCCATGGCCGACACCGGGCTCACCCACCTCTCGCTCGGCATCACCGACCTCGCCGAGGCCAAGGCGCTCGTGGAGGAGCTCGGCGGCGAGGTCCTGGGCGACACCGACCTCGGCGTGGCGTGCATGGTGCGCGACCCCGACGGGCAGATGCTCGAGCTGCTGCACGTCGACGCCCGGCCGGTCACCCCCTGATCAGCGCAGGTCGAAGGCGCACTTGATCGCGCCGGTCTCCCCCTGGTCGATCAGGGTCCGGAAGGCGGAGCGCCAGTTGTCGAGGGCGAAGGTGTGGGTCAGCATCCCGCGGAGGTCGATGCGCCCGGCCCGGACCAGGTCGAGGTAGTGGTCGATGGCGTGCCGGCGGACGCCGTCGACCTCCTCCAGGCCGAAGGCGTTCGAGCCGATGAGGCGGGCCTCCTTGAAGTACCACGGCGTCCACTCGCACCGGCCCATCGACGACAGGCCCATCTGCACGATCGACCCGCGGGTGCGCAGCACGCGCAGGCCCACCTCGAGCGTGTCCGGGCCGCCGACGGTGTCGTAGACGACGTCGACGCCGCCCGGCCAGGCGATCGGCAGACCCTCCCACGGCTGGCGCAGCACGCCGCCCGACCAGCGGGCGATCGCCTCCACCAGCTCGCCGCGCGGCTCGGGGGCGAACGTCTGCGCACCGAGGCGCCGGGCCAGCTGCTCCTGCGCGGTCCACCGGGCGACGGTCGCCACCTCGACGTCAGGGTGCAGCGCCCGCAGGATGGCGGTGGCGCACGTGCCGAGCGCGCCGGCGCCGTACACGACCACGCGTCCCCC
>DASUEE010000198.1:0-2290 GCA_036275235.1 Acidimicrobiales bacterium
CGCCGGGTACTCCCACGCCACCCTCGTCGCGCCGAGGCCGACGAGCCGCTCGACCTCGGCGGCCTGCTCGGCGGCGGTGTCGACCACCAGGTCGAGGTGCACCCGGGGCTCCTCCTGCACGGGCACCGACGACCGGTGCACCGCCACCCGGGTCCCGACCCGGTCCGGCGGGACGACCATCGTGAACCCGTCCTCCTCCGCCGGGAACGGCACGATCTCGAAGCCCAACGCACCGGCCCAGAAGGCCGCGGCGCGCTCGGCGTCGTCGGCGCCCAGGACGATCGTGCCGAGGCGGAGCACGCCGCCGGTCTAGCGCGACGGCCGACCGTGCCCGAGCCGGTTCCGGGCGGTCGCCGGCGTTCCCGGCACGTCCCGTACCCCCAGCGGAACGCCACAGCCCCAGAAGCGACGGCCGGCGTTCCCGGCGCGACCCGTCCCGCCAGCGGGACGCATCAGCCCGAGAAACGCCGGGGCCGCGGCACGACCGACCGGACCGGGTCCCGGGGCGCTACCGGTCCGGGTGACCGGCGAGGCGGTCGAGCAGCGCCAGCACCAGGGCGGCCTGCGCCGGCGGGTCGCCGTCGGCGGGCGTCAGCCGGAGCTCCGGGGCCTCGGGCGCCTCGTAGGGGTCGTCGATGCCGGTGAAGCCGGTGATCTCGCCGGCCCGCGCCTTGGCGTAGAGGCCCTTGGGGTCACGGGACTCGCAGACCTCGAGCGGGGTGTCCACGAAGACCTCGACGAACGGCAGCCCGGCGAGGTGGTGGATCTCGCGCACCCGGGCCCGGTCGGTGACGTACGGCGAGATGACGGGGACGAGGGCCACGACCCCGGCGTCGGCGAACAGCCGGGCGACCTCGCCCACGCGGCGCACGTTCTCGGCCCGGTCGTCGGCGCTGAAGCCGAGGTCGCCGTTCAGCCCCTGGCGCAGGTTGTCGCCGTCGAGCAGGTAGGCGGGGCGGCCGGCGGCGACGAGCAGGCGCTCGACCTCGACGGCCACCGTCGACTTGCCCGACCCGGACAGCCCGGTGAACCAGACCGTGGCGCCGAGCGACGGCCGAGCACCCCGATCGAGGGCCGAGGGGTGCCAGACGGTGTTCGGCGTGACCCGACCCGGGGCCACGGATCAGCTCTCGCCGAGGATCATGCCCGCGGCCACGGTGTTGTTCGTGGCCTCGTCGACGAGGATGAACGAACCGGTGGTGCGGTTGCGCCGGTACTCGTCGAAGAACAGCGGCGCCGTGGTGCGCAGCGAGACCCGACCGATCTCGTTGAGCGACAGGCTCGTGGCCTCCTCGTCGCGGTGCAGGGAGTTGACGTCGAGGCGGTACTGCACGTCGTTCACCATGGCTCGCGCCCAGCGGGTCGTGTGCTTGATGGCCAGCTTCTGGCGCGGCTGCAGGGAGCCCTGCTCGGACAGCCAGCACACCATCGCCTCGACGTCCTGGGCGGCGGTCGGCTGGTTCTTCGGACGGCAGATCATGTCGCCGCGGCTGATGTCGATCTCGTCGGTGAGCCGGATGGCCACCGACATCGGCGGGTACGCCTCCTCGACCGGCCCGTTCGGCCCGTCGATGGCGGCGATGGTCGACGTGAACCCGGAGGGCAGGACCACGACCTCGTCGCCCGGCTTGAACACCCCGCCGGACACGACGCCGGCATAGCCCCGGTAGTCCAGGCCCGACGAGCTCATGGGCCGGATCACGTACTGCACCGGGAAGCGGCTGTCGATGAGGTTGCGGTCCGACGCGATGTGGACCTCCTCGAGGAACCGCAGCAGTGGCAGGCCCTCGTACCACTTCATGTTGTCCGACTTGTCGACGACGTTGTCGCCCATCAGCGCCGACACCGGGATGAACGTCAGGTCGTTCACGTCGAGCTTGGTGGCGAACTGGCGGAACTCGGCCTTGATCTGCTCGAAGCGGTCCTCGCTCCAGTCGACGAGGTCCATCTTGTTGACGCAGACCACGAGGTGCGGGATCCGCAGCAGGGAGGCGAGGAAGGCGTGCCGGCGCGACTGCTCGACGATGCCGTTGCGGGCGTCGACGAGGATCAGGGCGACGTTCGCCGTGGAGGCGCCCGTCACCATGTTCCGCGTGTACTGGATGTGCCCCGGGGTGTCGGCGATGATGAACTTGCGGCGGGGGGTGGCGAAGTACCGGTAGGCGACGTCGATGGTGATGCCCTGTTCGCGCTCGGCCCGCAGGCCGTCGGTGAGCAGCGCCAGGTTCGTGTACTCGTCGCCGCGCTCGGCCGACGTGCGCTCGACCGCCTCCAGCTGGTCCTGGAAGAT
>DASUEE010000199.1:0-2381 GCA_036275235.1 Acidimicrobiales bacterium
CCGCGGATCCGTCGAGGGCGGATCAGTCCGCGTCGGGGCGGCTGGACAGGTCGCGCCACAGGGCCCGGTACGACGGGTACACGTAGCCGTCGGTGACCCAGCCGGCGTCCACCAGCTCGCGGTGGAGCTGCGGGAGGTTGCGGAAGGGCACGCCCATGTCGACGTGGTGGGCCAGGTGCCAGCCGGTCTTCAGCGGGACGATCCAGAAGCGGGCCAGCCACGACTGGCGCACGTGGTGGGTGGTCCGGCGGCGGTCGGGCGAGGCCTGGAGCCCGCCGTGCTCGGCGATGGAGCGGAGCCGGTTGATCACCCGCCAGATCGTCATCCAGGAGCCGAGCCAGAGCACCGGGTAGGTGAGGGCGCCCACGGCGCCGGCGACCGAGAGGCCCCATGCCGTGAGCAGCGCGGCGACGCCGACCTGCGCCACCGCGATCTTGCGGGCGACCCCGAACCCCTGCTCCTTGCGCACCGCCTGGAGGAGGACCTTCAGGTTCTTCCAGCCCGACGTGCCCCGCAGGTCGCGCCAGAGCTTGCGCTTCAGCGAGGCCCGGGTGATCGGGTAGCCCTGGTACAGGTTGAGGTCGGGCTCCTCGGGACCGAACTCCTCGCGGTGGTGGGCGAAGTGGCTGCGTCGGTAGAGCTCCATCGGCACGAACGCCGGGTAGGCGGCGAACCAGCGGCCGACGGCGTCGTTCACCCGCTTGTTCGTGAAGAGGAGCTTGTGGGCGGCCTCGTGCATGAGGATCGCCATGCGGGCGTGCACCGCCCCCATGAGCACGAACGCCGCGAGCCAGGCCGCCGGGTGGTCGACGTACAGGGCGAGGGCGACGGTGGCCGCGGCCTGGGCCCAGGTGAGCAGCACCGTGCCGACGTTGCGGACGTCGTCGATGCGTCGGAGGCGGTCGCGGATCTCCCGGACCGGCTTGCCGGAGGCCAGGAGCCGATCGGTGGGGAGGACGTCGGGGAGCGCGTCGGGCGGCGCGACCATCGTGCCGCGCGCCGCGGCGGGGATGCGGCGCCGCGCCACCGGGGCAGGGGCCAGGTCTGTGCCACGATCGGTCACGGCCATGGATCCATCTTACAGGTTCGCTGCACGTGTCGATAGATCGTGATGGCGGGGGCCGCTCGCTCACGGCCCGGTCCGTGATCGCGTCGACGCTGCTCGGCGTCGACCCGCCCCGGCTGCCCACGCGCGCGCTGGTGCGGTCGGGCGAGCTGTTCGGGCTGTCGGAGGGGGCGACGAGGACGGCGCTGTCCCGCATGGCGGGCGCCGGCGACGTGCAGGCCGACGGCGACGGCTACCGCCTGGCCGGCGCGCTCCTCGAGCGCCATGCCCGCCAGCAGAGCGCCCGGGTGCCCGTGCCGCGACCGTGGGAGGGCACGTGGGTGCTCGCCGTCGTGGCGGCCGACCGCCGTCCGGCTGCGGAACGGGCCCGGTTGCGGGAGGCCGCCCGGCGCCTCCGCCTCGCCGAGGTGCGCGAGGGGTGCTGGGCCCGACCCGACAACCTCGACCCCGAGCGGGCGCCGGCCGAGCGTGCGGTGCTCGACGCCCAGTGCCTGCTCGTCAGGGGTGCCCGGCCCGACGACCCGGGCCCGTTCGTCGCCGCCTTCGACACCGGTGCGTGGGCCGACGCGGCACGTGACCTGCTCCGGCAGATGGAGGGGGTGCGCCCGCGGCTCGACCGCCTCGACGTCGACGTGCTCGGCGACGCCTTCCTGCTCGACGCCGCCGTGGTCCGCCACCTGCTCGCCGACCCCGTGCTGCCGGCCGAGCTGGCGCCGTCGGGCTGGCCGGACCGGGAGCTGCGAGCCGCGTTCGAGGGCTTCGACGCCGGCTTCAAGGCCACGTGGCGGGCCTGGTTCCAGGCGTTCCGGGACGGGTGAGGCGGCGCATCCTCATGTCGAGGCCCGATCGCGCCGACACTGTGGGCATGCAGCTCCTGGGAGGGAGGCCGGTCCGGCGCGCCGCCGCGCTCGCCGTCGCCCTCTCCGTGCTGCTCGGGGCCTGCGGTGACGACGGCGCCGACGTCACCTCCGAGCGCGGCGACGGAGCGGCCGAGGTCGACGACACCTCCGACGGACGGGACCGCGACCGCGACCGGGACCGCGACGGCGGGTCCGAGGACGACGCCGACGTGCGCGCCGACCGCTCCACCACGTCGACGTCGAGCTCGACGACGGCGACCACCACCACGACCTCCACGACGACGGCGCCCCCGCCGACCACGGCGGCACCCGCGACGACGGCCGCTCCGCCACCTCCGCCGACCACCGCCGCACCCCCTCCGCCGCCGCCCCCCACCACGCAGCCACCTCCACCGCCCCCGCCCTCCGGACCCCGGCACGGCACCCGCAACACGGGCTGCGAGCAGTTCATGTAC
>DASUEE010000200.1:0-5976 GCA_036275235.1 Acidimicrobiales bacterium
CCGTTCCTACGTTCCGTCGACATGACCTCGAACCTCGATCGACGGCGCTTCCTCCGGCTCGCCGCAGCCGGTGCGGGCGCCGTCGCGCTCGCCGGGTGCGGCTCCGGATCCGACGGTGCCGGAGCGGGCGCATCCGCAGGCACCGACTCGGACGCCTCGTCCGGCCCGTCCGGACCCTCCCGCAAGCTCAAGCTCGGCTTCATCGCCCTGACCGACGCCGCCCCCATCATCATGGCCAAGGAGCTGGGCATCTACGCCGAGCACGGCCTCGACGTCGAGGTCATCAAGCAGGCGAGCTGGCCGGCGACGCGCGACAACCTGCTCGCTGGCGAGATCGACGGAGCCCACTGCCTGTCGACGATGCCGTACTCGCTCGGTGCCGGCGTCGGCGGCAGCGGGACCGATCTCAAGATCGCCATGATCCTCAGCAACAACGGGCAGGCGATCACCCTGAACGGGGACTTGTCGGCCGCCGGCTACGGCGACCTCGACGCCGCCAAGGACATCCTCGACGACCGCACGCCGACCATGGCCATGACCTTCCCCGGCGGCACCCACGACCTGTGGCTGCGGTACTGGCTTCGGGCCACCGGCGCCGACGAGTCGAAGATCCAGATCATCGCCATCCCGCCGGCGCAGATGGTGGAGAACATGACCGTCGGCAACATGGACGGCTACTGCGTGGGCGAGCCGTGGAACGCGGTGGCGGTGAACGACGGGATCGGCTTCACCCACCTGGCGACCCAGGATCTCTGGCTGCACCACCCGGAGAAGGCCCTGGTCGTCAACCCGAAGACCGCGGCCGACGAGGCCGTGATGACCGAGCTCATCGCTGCGACCCTCGAGGCCTGCAAGTGGCTCGACGACCTCGACAACCGCAGCGAGGCGGCCGACACCATCGGCGGCCCCAACTACCTGGCCACCCCCGCCGACGGCATCCGCGGTCGCCTGCTCGGGAAGTACGAGCTCGGCGCCGACCTCGGGTCGAAGGATTTCGGCGGCGAGCAGATGATGTTCTTCCGTGACGGCGCCACCAACGCGCCCCGGCGGTCCTACGGCCACTGGACGCTGGCGCAGTACCAGCGGCTCGGTCTCGTCAAGGAGGCGCCGCCGGCGTCGATGATCGACGAGATCGTGCTCACCGACCTCTATGCCAAGGGCGCAGAAGCGGCGGGGGTCGACATCCCCGACGACGACATGGCGCCGTTCGAGGTCGTCCTCGACGGCGTGACGTTCGACCCGGCGAAGCCGGAGGAGGAGGCGAAGCGACGATGAGCACGAACACGCAGGAGGCGACCGACCCGTCGATCGTCGTTACCGACGAGGCGCTCGCCGCCCTCGTCGGCCCACCGCCGCCCCCGAGGGAGCGCCGCATCGCGAAGATCGCCGGGGCGGTGGGGTGGGCCCTCGTCGGCCTGGCGGCGTTCGTCGCGGCCTGGTGGTTCGCGTCGACCCGGTCCCCGGGGCTGCCGTCGCCGGCGCTCGCCTGGTCGACCCTGCTCGACACGCTCGCCGACCCGTTCTACGACAACGGGCCGAACGACAAGGGCGTCGGGCTCCAGCTGCTCACGTCGATGGGGCGGGTCGGACAGGGCTTCGGGTTCGCCGTGCTCGTGGGCGTCCCGGCCGGGCTCCTGATGGGCGCGAGTCGCAGGACCTGGCAGGCGCTCAACCCCATCAGCCAGGTGCTGCGCCCCGTCTCGCCCCTGGCGTGGTTCCCCATCTGGTTGAAGGTGTCGCAGGACGCGCCGAGGGCGGCCGTGATCGTCATCTTCATCACCGCCCTGTGGCCCGTGCTGATCAACACCGCAGCAGGGGCGGCGACCATCCCGCAGGAGCAGCAGGACGTCGCCAAGGTCTTCCGGTTCGGACGGGTCGCCTACCTGCGCCACGTGCTGGTGCCGAACGCACTGCCGTCCATCGTCACCGGGCTCCGGTTGTCGATGGGCATCGCGTGGATGGTGATCGTCGCCGTCGAGATGCTGTCCGGCAGCACCGGCATCGGCGCCCACGTCTGGACCATGTACAACACGTCGAACATGCCGGCAGTCGTGGTGGCGATCATCGTCATCGGCGCGGTGGGCATGCTCCTCGACCTCGCGTTCCTCCGCCTCGGCCGTGCCGTGGCCCCGAAGGGAAGGTCCTGATGAGCCTCCAGATCCGCGGTCTGCACAAGACCTACGGCACCCAGCACGTCCTGCGGGACGTCGACCTCACGATCGACACCGGCCAGTTCGTCTCGCTGATCGGGCACTCGGGCTGCGGGAAGTCGACCCTGCTCGGGGCCGTGGGCGGGTTGGTGACGCCCGACGGCGGCACCATCACCCTCGACGGCACCCCCGTGACGGAGCCCGGACCCGACCGGGCGATGGTCTTCCAGAGCTACTCGCTCCTCCCACGCCTGAGCCTGCTCCAGAACGTGCGCGAGGCCGTGAAGGAGGCCCGCCCGGACAGGACGCGGAGCTGGGTCGACGAGATGACCGAGCGCTACCTGGGCGCCGTCGGGCTGTGGGAGCACCGGCACAAGAAGCCGGCGCAGGTGTCCGGCGGCATGGCCCAGCGCACGGCCGTGGCCCGGGCCTTCGCCGTGAGCCCCCGCATCCTGCTGCTCGACGAGCCCTTCGGCGCCCTCGACGCCCTCACCCGGGCCCGGCTCCAGCAGCAGCTCATCGAGCTGTGGGGGAACGAGAGCGACACGGAGACGGTGATCATGGTGACCCACGGGATCGACGAGGCCGTGCTGCTCGCCGACCGGGTGGTCGTGATGGCCAACCCGCCGTTCGCCTCGGTGCGGGAGGTGTTCGACGTCCCCATCCCCCGCCCGCGCGACCGTGCCACGGTCGGCGACCACGCGGCCTACAAGGACATCCAGCACCAGCTGCTGGCGATCCTGGCGGAGGACCAGCTCGTCGCGGCGTAGGCGGTGCCGGGTGCGCGGCGCTCAGGTCGCGACGGAGACTGGCGCCTCGGCCACCCGGTGGGCGTGAGGCCCCCGGCAGCGTACGGGCGTGGCCGGGCGGCGAGACCTGCGCCAGCATCCCGGGATGCCCCGGAGGCCCCGCCACGACCACGACGCCGGCGGGGACCCCGAGGTGCTCGCCCAGAAGCGGGCGCTGCGGGAGGCGACGTGGGACCGGATCGTGGCGGCCGGCGTGGGCCGCTTCCCCGCTCCCGCCGGCCGCATCCCGAACTTCGTCGGTGCCGAGGCCGCCGCCGAGCGGCTGCGCGGGCACCCGGCCTGGCAGCGGGCCCGGACGGTGAAGTCGAACCCCGACTCGCCCCAGTGGCCGGTGCGCCAGCGGGCGCTCGAGGACGGCAAGGTCGTCTACATGGCGGTGCCCCGCCTGGCGGACGACGACCCGTTCTTCCTGCTCGACCCGGACGACCTCGCCGACACGCCTCGCAAGGCATCGAGCATCAAGGGGGCCTCGCGCAGTGCCCGCACGGTGCGGGTCGAGGAGCTGGAGCCGGTCGACCTCGTGGTCACCGGGTGCGTGGCCGTCGACCCGTCGGGGGCGCGGCTCGGCAAGGGCGGCGGGTTCTCCGACCTCGAGTACGCGCTGGCGTGGGAGGCCGGCCTCATCGGGCCCTCGACGGTGGTGGCGACGACGGTCCACGACGTGCAGGTGCTCCCCGAGGGCGACATCCCCGTGGCCGAGCACGACTTCCGCCTCGATTTGATCGTGACGCCGGAGCAGGTCATCGAGTGCGCCTCCGGCGGGCGGGCGCCGGCGTCGATCCGCTGGGACCGGCTCACGGAGCAGAAGATCGCCTCGATCCCGTTGCTCGCCCGGCAGGCGGGTCGGCGAGACTGACGCCGTGCTCGAGCAGGTGGTGACGGCCCTGGCGGTCGTGCTGGCCCTGACCCATCCGGTCCCGCAGATCGTGCGCGTCGTGCGCACCCGCTCGGTGGCCGGCGTGTCCGGGCCGACCACGTGGATCGGCCTGGTCGTCAACGTGGCGTGGGTGTCCTACGGCGTGGCCCGCGGGCTGGTCCCGGTGGCCGTGCTGTCCGGGGCGTACGTCGCCGGCTACGTCGTGGTCGCCACGCTCCTGGTGCGGCGGGGGAACCGCCGAGGGGTGGGCGTGGCGCTGCTGGCGGCGGCGGCGATGGCCGGGCTCACCGCCGCCGGCGGGTGGGCGGTGCTCGGCACGGTGCTCGCCCTCGCCGTGCTGCCGCAGTACTTGCCACAGGTGGTGGAGGCGTGGACCGCCGACGACCTCACCGGCCTCAGCCCCGGCACCTACGTGGTCGGCGTGCTCGACGGCGTCGTGTGGGGCGGCTTCGGACTGGTCGTCGCCGACCGCCCGCTGGTGCTCTACGGCGTCGTGATGGTCTCGGTGGCGACGGCGGTGCTCGCCGGTCGCGCCCGGTGGGCGGCCGGCCAGCCGACCGGCGCCGTGGAGCTCGGTCCCGCCGCCGGCTGACGGGCCCGCCGGACGCGAACCGGTTGGAGCACCCGGCCGGTTGCATGCAGCATGGGCCGTCGTGGACCGGACGAGCCTTGACGCCGTGCGAGGAGCGGACGCCGACTCCGGCGCCCCGCTGGGCGTCGTGGTGCTGGCGGCGTGGCCGCTCCTGCTCTCGATCCTGCTGCTGATGGTGGGAAGCGGCCTGCAGGGCGCCCTGCTCGGCGTGCGGGCCGAGCGTGCCTCCTTCGACGCCACCGTCACCGGTCTCGTCCTCGGCCTCTACTACCTCGGCTACGTCGCCGGCTCGCAATGGGTCCCGGGCCTGATCCGCAGCGTCGGCCACATCCGGGTCTTCGCGTCCCTCGCCTCGATCGCGTCGGCGGCGGTCGTGGTGCACGGGGTGTGGGTGTCGCCGCTCCCGTGGATGGTCCTGCGGTTCACGACGGGCGTGTGCATCGCCGGCCTCTTCATCGTGAGCGAGTCCTGGCTGAACGACGTGTCGACGTCGTCCACCCGGGGTTCGCTGCTCGCCGTCTACAACAGCGTCGTCACCGCCGGCCTCACGATGGGCAGCCTCCTGCTCAACGTCGCCGACGTGAGCGGGTTCGTGCTGTTCGTGATCGGCTCGGTCGCGCTGTCGATGGCCGCCGTGCCCGTGGCCCTCGCCCCGCACGACGCACCCCCGCCGCGGGAGCACGCGCCCCGGTCGGTGCGCGAGATCGTGCGCTCGGCGCCGCTGGGCATCGCCGGCGCCGCGCTCTCCGGCCTCGGCACCGGTGCGGCGCTCGGCTTCGGCGCGGTCTACGCCACCCGAGCCGGGTTCGGCGTGAGCGGCGCGTCGCAGTTCGTGGCCGCGCTCCTGGTCGGTGCGGTGGTCGGCCAGTTCCCGCTCGGCCGCTGGTCCGATCGCACCGACCGCCGCCTGGTGATGGCGGCGGCCGCGCTGCTGGTCGCGGCCGGCGCCGGCGTGGGCCTGGCGGCCACGGCCGCCGACAGCTTCCCGATCGCCCTCGTCGCCGCCCTGCTGATCGGTGCCGGTGCGTTCGCGCTCTACGGGCTGTCGTTCGCCCACGTGGCCGACTACGTCGAGGCCTCGGCCATGCCGGCCACGGGAGCACGCCTCATCACGTTCAACGGCCTCGGTGCCGCCGCCGGTCCGTTCCTCGCGTCGGCCACGATCAGCGCGTTCGGGCCCGAGGGCATCTTCTACGTCCTCGGCGTCGCCACCGTCCCGTTCGTCGCCTACGTCGGCGTGCGCCTGCGCCGCCGCGGTCCGGTCAGCGAGGACCGCCGGGCGCACTACGCGCCGATGTCGTCGTCGACGACGGTGGCAGGCGTCGACGACCTGGCGTCGGAGGTCAGCGGCGTCGAGCTCGACGAGCACCACCGCGCCGAACCGGTCGGTCCCCGGTCCGGCAGGTGAGCCCCCGCCAGGCGGTGCTCGACGGCCTCCGGGACACGGCACCCCTCCTCATCGGGGTCGTGCCCTTCGGCCTCGTCGCCGGCGCCGCGCCCATCGCCGCCGGCCTCGACCTCGGCCACGCCATCGGGCTGTCGACGTTC
>DASUEE010000201.1:0-15935 GCA_036275235.1 Acidimicrobiales bacterium
CGCCCTCAGGCGGCGGCGGGTGCCAGGTGGTGGTGCAGGGACGTGATCTCGTCGAGCGCGACCACGACGTCGTCGTCGCCGACCACGAGCCACACGGACAGACGGGTGCAGGACAGCACGACGCCGGTCACCTCCCCCTCGCCGGTGGTGACGGTCACGAGCTGGTCGACCATGGTCTTGAGCTGCGCGACCGGAGCACCGGCAGACCCTGCGGTCGTTGCCGTGTTCGCCATGGCCATCGGTGTACCCCATCGGTCGGGACGGGTGGTGGTTGATGCGCGAGTCGTCATCGCTCGGGAACACATCGGACACATGCCCGGGAACGATCCAGGAACGCCGGTCCCGGATGATCGCTGCGACGACGACGACGAAGGAGCGACGATGGCACCGAGCACGTTGATCCACCCGGTGGACCACCTGCGCGCGGAGGAGCCCTCACCGGCGCGGCCGCCGGTGGCCGAGTGGCTGCTGGCGATGGGCTCGGTGGTGCACCGGCTGGACTACGGCGGGCGCGTCGCGGTGCTCGGCTGCGGCGACCCGCTCGCCACGGCGCTGGTGGCCACGGCCTACCCGCTGGTCGCGGTCGACGCGGTCGACGGCGACGCCGCCGCGCTGGAGGCGACACGGGCCGCGGTGGGCCGGCTCGGCGCCAGCTCGCGCGTCGAGCTCGACGCCGGCGGTCCCGAGTGCCTCGCTCCCGGGACCTACGACCTCGTCTGCTTCCTCCATGGCCTGGCGGTGCGGGCCGACCCCGTCGGCTGGGCGCGCGCTGCGTTGCGGGCGCTCCGGCCGACGGGTGCGGTCATGGTCGTGGAGCACACCCGGTCGGACGCCTTCTTCGACGGACCCGTGACCGTGGGCGGTTGGCTCCTGCGTGCCGGTGCCGCCCGGGTCCGCCTCGCCGCCAGCACCACTCACGGCTTCGTCCTCGACGCCCGCCCCACCCACTGACCACCACAACCCCGAACACCGAACTCAGACACAAGGAGAACACCCATGGAGCAGAGCACCCTCTTCGAGCGCCTCGGCGGACGCGACGGCGTCCGAACGCTGTCCGAAGCCATCGTGGCGAACCACTTCGCGAACCCCCTCATCAGCACCCGGTACGCCAACGCCTCCAAGGGCCAGGCCGAGCTGGTCGACGGCGTCACCGAGTTCTTCTGCACCGGCCTCACGGGCGTGCCCACCTACGAGGGACCCGAGGTGCCCGTGGTCCACACCGGCATGAACATCGACGAGACCGAGTTCGTCGCCGTGCTGGACGACGCGCTCGCCGCCATGCGATCGCTCGGCATCGGGGAGCAGGAGCAGGGCGAGGTCCTCGCCATCCTCTACTCGATGAAGGGCGACGTCGTCCGCCTGTGACGGCGTTCGGGGCGTAGGGTCGGCGCGGGTGGCAGCCGGGGACGGCCTCCTGACCGACGGGCGCGTGCGGGTCGAGGTGCTCGGGACGTTCCGCGTGCTCGTCGACGGACGACCCGTCGACGACCGTGCGTGGCCCGGACGCCGGGCCGTCGAGCTCGTGCAGCTGCTCGCCCTCGCCGACCGCCACCGGCGGCTGCGCGACGAGGTCCTCGACGCCCTGTGGCCGCACCTCGACCCCGACGCCGCGGCGGCGAACCTCCGGAAGGCAGCGCACCACGCTCGCATCGCACTGGGCGACCCCGGCGCCGTGGTCCTGCGGGGCGGCGCAGTGCTGCTGTTCCCCGACGCCCGCGTCACCACCGACGTCGAGGACTTCGAGCGGGCCGCCAGCGAGGCGCTCGCCTCCGCAGACCCCGACGCGTGCGCGGTGGCAGCGTCGATGTGCGGGGGCGAGCTGCTCCCGGACGCCCGCTACGAGGACTGGGCGGAAGATCGTCGCCGCCACGTCCACGGTCTGCGCCTCGAGGTCCTCCGTGCGGCGGGGCGGTGGGCGCAGGTGGCGGCGCTCGAGCCCACCGACGAGGACGCGCACCAGCACCTCATGGAGGAGGCGCTGGATCGCGGAGCCCGGGCGGAGGCGCTCCGGTGGTACGGGAGGCTCAAGCACGCCCTGAGCGCGGAGCTCGGGGTCGCCCCGGACGAGCGGACGCAGGCCCTGCACGAGCGCTGCCTCGCCGGCGCGGCGGCCGCCTCCGGCGGGATCGTGGGACGGGCGGCGGAGCTGGCCGACCTCGAGCGGGCGCTGCGCGTCGCGACCGACCGGCGGGGCGGCGCGATCGTCGTGCGGGGCCCCGCCGGCGCCGGGAAGACCACGCTGTGCGGGGAGGTCGCCCGCGCCGCCGAGGGGGCGGGGTGGGTGAGCCGTTGGGCCACCGCGGACCAGGGCGACCAGCCGTACGGGCCCCTCGCCTCGCTGCTCGGCGCGCTCCTGGTGGAGCACCAGGGCGTGAGCGAGCGGCTGCAGGGCAACGCGCTCGCGGTCCTCGGCCAGCTCGTTCCCGGCTCGGTCCCGTTCGCGCCCGCGCCCGAGGGTCCGGTGTCGCGCCACCAGGTGGTCGGCGCCCTCCAGCAGCTCTTCCGCGCCACGGACGAGCGGCCCACGCTGCTGGTGCTCGACGATGCCCACCTGGTCGACGCCGCCACCGCCGACGCGCTCGGCCACCTGGCGGCCTCCGTCCGAGACGTGGTGGTGGTCGTCGCGAAGCGCGACGCCCCTCCCAACGCGCCCCTCGCCCGCGTGCTCAGCCGGCTGGAACGGGCGGGCCGCATCGAGTCGGTCGAGCTCGGACCGATGGGCGACGGCGACGCCGACGAGCTGCTCCGCGCATCAGGGGCGGGAGGCCTGGACGAGGCCAGCCGCACCCGCCTGCGGGAGGAGGCGGCCGGGAACGCCTTCGTGCTCGTCGAGCTGGGGCGGCTCGCGTCCCGTGGTGGTGATCCGGTCGTGGACGCCGCCGAGGCCATGACCGCACGGCTGGTGGACCTCGCCGACGACGACGTCGAGGGGCTGCGCCGCCTCGCCCTGGGCGGCGTCGAGCTGGACGGCGCCATCGCCCTCGCGCTCCTCGGTGGCTCCGAACCGGAGCTCAATGCGCTGCTCGACCGGGCGCTCGACGCCGGGGTGCTGGTGATCGCGGGCGATCGGTACCGCTTCCACCACGACCTGGTCCGCCAGGCGCTGGCCGGGCAGCTGCCGCCGCACCGGCGACACGCCGTCCACCGGGACGCGGCCACCCGGTTGGCCGCTGCTGGTGCCCCGGCGGCCGTGGTCGCCCGCCACTGGCTGGCCGGCGAGCGGCCGGCGGAGGCCGTGGGACCCCTCCTCGAGGCCGCGGCCGGAGCGATGGCCCTCGGCGCGTTCGCCGACGCCCGGGCGCACGTCGCGCCGGTCCTCGCGCACGAACCCGGCAACGGGCGCGCCCTGCGCCTCGAGGCCGAGGCGCTCGACATGATGGGGGACCCTCGGGCGCTGACCGCCTACGACGCCGCGATCGCCGCCGCCAGCCCGGTGGAGCAGCAGGACCTCCTCGCCATGCGGGCGCTCGCCCAGATCAAGCAGGGCGACCCCGCCGGCGCCCTCGAGGCGATCGCCGGTGCCAGCCCCACCTCGGTGATCGGTCGCCTCAGCGAGGCGCTCACCTACGCGGGCGCGGCCGCCCTCGGCTTCGCCGACCCCGCCTTCGGCACGGCCAAGGCCGCGGAGAGCCGCCGCCTCGCGCTGCAGACCGGCGACACCGCCTCGATCGTCATCGCGTCGTGGGCGCAGGCGGCCGCCGCGCACGCCCGGGGCGAGCTGCACGACTCGGTGCTCGACGACCTGCGCGACACCGCTGCCGCCCCGCACCTCGCGGTGCGGGTGTTCGACGGGCACCTGTGCATGACCCAGCGCTTCCTCTACGGCGCCCGGCCCTACGACGAGGTGATCGCCTTCGCCGACGCGCTCGCCGACGAGGCAGCCCGGCTCGGGGCCGCCCGAGGGCACGCCTTCGCCATGAACCTCCGTGGCGAGGCCGAGCTGCACGCCGGGCGGGTGGACGACGCCGAGGTCGACCTGCGGGAGGGTGCTCGGCTGCACCGGGCGATCGGCGGCGCGGTGGGGGAGGCCCACGCCCTGCAGCGGCTGGCCGAGGTGCAGCACCTCCGGGGGCGGCGTCGGGAGGCGGCCCGCCTGCTCGACGAGGCGCTCGACCTCGCCCGCATCACGGACATCGGCTTCCACCTCCTCGACCGCATCTACGGCACGCGCATCACCCTGGCCGGTGAGGATCGCGACGCGGCCCTCGCCGCGGTCGACGAGGCCGAGGACGCGGTGCGGGGCCAGCTGGAGACGTGCCCGGGGTGCCGCATCACCTTCGCCGTCCCGGCGGCGATCGCGTGCGCCCGGTCGGGCTCGGTCGAGCGAGCGGCGCGCTACGAGCAGGCCACCGAGTGGCTCGCCCACGTCGTGATGCGACTCCCGGCCTGGGACGCCGCGCACGAGGAGGTGCGGGCCCACGTGCGACTCGCAGCCGGCGACCCGGAAGGGGCGCGTGCCCTGTTCACGACCGCGGCGCGGACGTTCGACGCGGCCGGGCACCCCCTCGACCGCGACCGCTGCCTGCGGCTGCTCGCCGCTTGCTGAGGGCCTCCAGCCGGGGCCGGAGGACGCGAGGCCCGGCGGTACGCTCGGCCCGTGGCTGACCCACAGACCCCGGACCTCGTCGGGCCCAACGCCTGGATGGTCGACGAGATGTACGAGCAGTTCCGCGCCGACCCCTCGTCGGTGAGCGAGTCCTGGCGCGACTTCTTCGCCGACTACCGGCCCGAGAAGCAGGCGGGGTCCACGAACGGGGAGCTGAAGCAGGCCGCAGCGGCGCCTGCGGCCGCACCCGCGCCCGCCGGTCCCGCCCAGGCGCAGCCGGCGGCCACCGCCCCGGAGTCCGCCGACGACACCCCGGAGCCGGGCGAGCCGATCCGGGGCGTGGGCGCGCGCATCGTCGAGAACATGGAGAAGAGCCTCGGGGTCCCCACGGCCACCAGCTTCCGCAACGTGCCGGCGAAGCTGCTCGAGGTCAACCGCGCGGTCATCAACGGCTACCTGGGGCGCACGCGTGGCGGCAAGGTCAGCTTCACGCACCTCATCGGCTACGCGATCGTCCGGGCCATCGCCGACACCGTGCCGGCGATGAACGCCTCCTACGTCGAAGGTCGCGACGGCAAGCCGCGCATCGTGCGCCACGAGCACGTCGGCCTCGGCATCGCCGTCGACCTGGAGAAGCCCGACGGCAGCCGCTCGCTGCTCGTCCCGGTGATCAAGGACGCCGACACCCTGGACTTCCGCGGCTTCTGGGCGACCTACGAGGAGCTCATCCGCAAGGTCCGCAACGGCAAGCTCAGCCCCGACGACTTCGCCGGCACCACCGTCAGCCTCACCAACCCCGGCACGATCGGCACGGTGCAGTCCGTGCCCCGCCTCATGCCGGGACAGGGCCTCATCGTGGGTGTCGGCACCATCGACTGGCCGGCGCAGATGCAGGCGGCCGACCCCGAGACGCTCGCCGACATCGGCATGTCGAAGGTCGTCACCATCACCTCGACCTACGACCACCGCATCATCCAGGGTGCCGAGTCCGGGCTGTTCCTGAAGCGGGTGCACGAGCTGCTGCTCGGCGAGGACGGCTTCTACGACGGCATCTTCCGGGCGCTCGACGTGCCCTACGAGGCCGTCCAGTGGCGCCAGGACAAGCGTCCGGTCGACCAGGAGACGCACCGCCTCGAGAAGCAGATGGCGGTGCAGCAGCTCATCAACATGTACCGGGTGCGCGGCCACCTCATGGCCGACCTCGACCCGCTGCGCTGGCGCGAGCCGAACATGCACACCGAGCTCGACCCGCTCACCTACGGGCTGACGATCTGGGACCTCGAGCGCGAGTACCTCACCGGCGGCCTGGCCGGACAGGACCGCATGACGCTGCGCCAGATCCTCA
Source organism: Acidimicrobiales bacterium (assembly GCA_036275235.1). Lineage (GTDB taxonomy): Bacteria > Actinomycetota > Acidimicrobiia > Acidimicrobiales > Salinilacustritrichaceae > Salinilacustrithrix. Next base: position 5,892 of record DASUEE010000201.1, read on the forward strand.
AGGTCCTGCGCGACGCGTACTGCCGCACGCTCGGCATCGAGTACATGCACATCCAGGACCCCGACCAGAAGGCCTGGATCCAGGACCAGGTCGAGGGCGTCTGGACGGAGCTCGAGCCCGACGAGCAGCAGCACGTGCTCGGCCGGCTGAACGCCGCCGAGGCCTTCGAGAAGTTCCTGGCCACGAAGTACGTGGGCCAGAAGCGCTTCGGGCTCGAGGGCGGCGAGTCCGCCATCGTCATCCTCGACGCCGTGCTCGAGCAGGCGGCCGCGGAGGGGATGGAGAAGGCGATCATGGGCATGGCCCACCGGGGTCGCCTCAACGTGCTCGTGAACATCGCCGGCAAGCGCCCCGACCAGCTGTTCAGCGAGTTCGAGGGCTACGTGCCCGAAGGCTCGGTGCAGGGCAGCGGCGACGTCAAGTACCACCTCGGCCAGGAGGGCGTGTACTGCTCGCGCCACCAGCAGGAGATCACGGTCGAGCTGGCCGCCAACCCCAGCCACCTCGAGGCCGTCGACCCCGTCGTGGTGGGCATGGTGCGCGCCCTGCAGGACCAGATCGACCGGCCCGAGGCGTTCAGCGTCCTGCCGATCCTGATCCACGGCGACGCCGCCTTCGCCGGGCAGGGCGTGGTGGCCGAGACCCTGCAGATGTCCGACATCCGCGGCTACCGAGTCGGCGGCACCGTCCACCTCGTCATCAACAACCAGATCGGCTACACGACGACGCCGGAGGCGAGCCGCTCGGGCATCTACTCCACCGACGTGGCGAAGATGATCCAGGCACCGGTGTTCCACGTGAACGGCGACGACCCCGAGGCCTGCGTGCGTGCCGCCCGGCTGGCGTTCGGGTTCCGGCAGCGGTTCAACAAGGACGTCGTCATCGACATGGTCTGCTACCGCCGCCACGGCCACAACGAGGGCGACGACCCCAGCTACACGCAGCCGCTGATGTACGCCAAGATCGACCAGCACCGGTCGGTCCGCAAGCTGTACACGGAGTCGCTGGTGAAGCGGGGCCACATGTCGATCGAGGACGCGGAAGCGGCCCTCGACGACTTCCAGGCCCGCCTGCAGAAGGCGCTCGACGAGACCCGCTCCTCGCCCGAGGAGCACATCGCCGCCGAGCCCCCTGCTGCTCGCGGGGTGCTGCCGCACATCGAGACCGGCGTCGACCGCGAGGCACTCGACCGCGTCTTCGCCGCGCTCGACTCCGTGCCGGAGGGCTTCAACCTCCACCCCAAGCTGGCCAAGCAGTTCGACACCCGTCGCAAGATGTGGGAGTCCGGCGAGGTCGACTGGGGCCTGGCCGAGTCGCTGGCGTTCGGTTCCCTGCTGGTCGAGGGCATCGACATCCGCCTCGCCGGCCAGGACACACGACGTGGCACCTTCGCCCACCGCCACGCCACGCTCCACGACCACGTGAACGGTGCCGAGTACGTGCCCCTGGCCAACATCGCGGAGGGCCAGGGCAAGCTCTGGATCTACGACTCCCTGCTCTCCGAGTACGCGGCGCTCGGCTTCGAGTACGGCTACTCGGTCGAGAACCCCGAGGCGATGGTCGCCTGGGAGGCCCAGTTCGGCGACTTCGTCAACGGTGCCCAGATCGTCATCGACCAGTTCCTCGTCGCCGCCGCCGACAAGTGGCAGCAGGACTCGGGCCTCATCATGCTGCTGCCCCACGGCTACGAGGGACAGGGCCCGGAGCACAGCTCGGCGCGCATGGAGCGGTTCCTTCTGCTGTGCGCGGAGGACAACATCCAGGTGGCCAACGCCACCACGTCGGGGCAGCTCTTCCACCTGCTGCGCCGCCAGATGCACCAGGAGGTGCGTCGGCCGCTCGTGCTCTTCACCCCGAAGTCCCTGCTGCGCGCCAAGCCGGCCCGCTCGAGCGTGGACGAGCTCACCCGCGGGTCGTTCGAGGAGGTGCTCCCGGACCCGGCGACGGTGAGCGGCGCGCTCGACCCGAACGACGTGCGGCGGGTCGTGTTCGCCACGGGCAAGGTGGCCCAGGACGCGATCGCGGCGCGCGACGAGCGGCAGGTCCCCGTCGCCGTGGTGCGGGTCGAGCAGATCTACCCGTGGCCGGGCGAGCGCCTCGCCGAGGAGCTGGAGCGCTACCCGAACGCGAGCGAGATCATCTGGCTCCAGGAGGAGCCGCAGAACATGGGTCCGTGGAACTTCGCCAGCCACCGCCTGTACGAGGGCTTCGGCGACAGCCACAAGATCCAGCGCGTGTCCCGCCACGAGTCCGGCTCTCCCGCCACCGGCTCGAACAAGATCCACCACCAGGAGCAGTCGATGATCCTGGACAAGGCCCTCACGTACTGAGCGGACCCGCGTCCGCCGGTCCCCCGGGCGCGGTTCAGCGCAGGGGGAAGCCCACCAGCGCTTCGAGCTCGGCGATGGCGGCGTCGGGGTCGACCACCTTGATGGTCGCCATGCCCATCGCCCGCGCCGGCTTCAGGTTGATGCCGAGGTCGTCGAGGAACACCGCCTCGCCCGGCTCGATGCCGAGCTCCTCGCAGGCGATCTCGTAGAAGCGGGGGTCGGGCTTGCGGCAGCCCGCCTTCGAGGACTCGACGACCACGTCGAAGAGCTGCATCACGCCCTCGTAGCTCTCCGGGTCCATGCGCCCGTCGGGGTGGGCGTCGTCCGGCGCGACGAAGTTGTTGGTGAGGCACGCGGTCTTCAACCGCTGGCCGCAGCGGCGGACGGCCTCGACCATCGCCGGGCGCAGGACGCCGCGCAGACCCGCGAGCACGGCGGCGCCGTCGATCTCGTGACCCGCCGCGCGCGCCTCGGCCTCGAAGAGCTCGCAGAACTCCGGGATGGACACCTCGTTGCGCTCCATGCGTGCCCAGGCGTTGTGATCGGGGTTCGTCGCGTTGAGCCCGCGGATGAACCCGTCGGGCAGCCCGTTCGCGCGCTCGTACTCGCCGAAGGCGTCGAAGGGGCTCGACGTGAGGACACCGCCGAAGTCGAACAGGGCGGCGGAGATCTGACCGTGGTCCTCGGACACGGCGAGGTTCCTACCACGCTGGCTCCGCGGTCCGAGACGGTCGCACCAGTAGGGTGCCGCCATCGCGGGTCCGGCATCGCAGCTGCGGGCCCTGCACCACCGAACCTGCTGCGCACCTCTTGCCAACAACGCATCTCGTCGTCGACGGATCCAACATCGCCACCGAAGGTCGCTCCCTCCCGAGCCTGGGCCAGCTGCTCGACGCCGTCGACGCGGTGGCCAAGGAGCATCCCGGCGCCACCGTCACCGTCATCGTCGACGCCACCTTCGGGCACCGCATCGACTCCTCCGAGCGACCCGCCTACGAGGAGCGCATCGACCGCGGGGAGATCATCACGCCGCCGGCCGGGGTGATCGGGCGCGGCGACGCGTTCATCCTCGAGGTCGCCGACCGTGCCGGTGCGGTCATCCTGTCGAACGACTCCTTCCAGGAGTTCCACGGCACGTACGACTGGTTGTTCCAGGAGGGTCGGCTGCTCGGCGGCAAGCACGTCCCGGGCGTCGGCTGGATCTTCCTGCCGCGGTCGCCGGTGCGCGGGCCGACGTCGCGCAAGGCGGTGTCCGACGCGAAGCGCAAGCGCCGCGGCTCGAAGAAGGCGGCGGCGAAGCCGGAGTCGAAGCGGCCCGCGTCCACCCCGGCGAAGGCGGCGTCCCGCAGCCGGACGAAGGCGAAGGCACCCAAGGGCGGCGAAGACGAGCCCGGCGGGCGCAAGCGCGCCGGCAAGGAGCCCAAGCCCTACAACGAGCCGCTGCCCTTCATCGAGTTCGTCGGGGCCCACCCCGTCGGTTCGATCATCGAGGCCGAGGTCGAGGAGTTCGCGAGCCACGGCGCGTACGTCGTGTGCGAGGGCACCCGGTGCTACATCTCGCTGAAGTCCATCTCCGACCCGCCGCCGCGCAGCGCACGTGAGGTGCTGACGCTGGGCGAGACGCGCCAGTTCGTCGTGCAGGCGATCGACACGCCCCGCCGGGGCATCGATCTCGCGATGCCCGGGGCCGAGGTCCTCGTGCCCGAGCCCGTCGAAGACGACGACGTCGACCTGATCGACGATGCCGAGGTGCCTGCAGCGGTCCCCCCCGCTGAGCCACCTGCGGTCGTGGAGGGGGAGCAGAAGCTCTCCGTCTCCCAGCGTCGCAAGCTCCGCGCCCAGCAGCAGGCCGAGGCCGCCCGTGCGGCCGAGGAGGGCGTGGAGGCCCCCGCCGAGGAAGCCGCACCGCGGTCCCGAGCGCGGCGGGCGACCGCGGCAGCAGCCGAGAAGGCACCTACCACGAGGAAGGCGGCGTCCCAGATGGCGACCAAGAAGGCAGCGAAGAAGAAGGCCACGGCCAAGAAGGCCACGGCGAAGAAGAGCGCCGCGAAGAAGGCGACGGCCAAGAAGGCACCCGCCAAGAAGGCCACGGCGAAGAAGAGCACGGCCAAGAAGGCACCCGCCAAGAAGGCGCCGGCGAAGAAGAGCACGGCCAAGAAGGCCACCGCCAAGAAGGCGCCGGCGAAGAAGGCCACCGCCAAGAAGGCCGCAGTGAAGAAGGCGGCGGCGAAGAAGAGCACGGCCAAGAAGGCCACCGCCAGGAAGGCGCCGGCCAAGCGGACTGCGACGAAGCGGGCCTAGCCCTCGGGCTCGACGCTCGGCGAGCGGGCCTCCTGCTGGGCCCGCTGCTGCCGCAGCCTGTCCATGTGCCCCGGGCGCATCGACACGAAGATCGCCTCGGCCTCCGCGCAGAGGCGATCACCGGCGTGCACCGCGCCCGTCGTCAGCACCTTCCGACCTTCGATGCGGTCGAAGCTGGCCGTGAACCGCAGCTCTTCGTACAGCGGTGTGGGCGAGCGGTACCGGACGACGAGCGTGCCGGTCATGCCCGGCTGCGCGGAGAACGACTGGGCCGCGCCCAGCACCTCGTCGAACGCTGCGGCGACGAACCCGCCGTGCACGCACCCGGGAGGGCCCTCGTAGGCGGCGCCGAACACCGCGGTGCCGGTGATCTCGCGCTCGCCGGTGCGGCGCAGGGAGATCGGCGGCGCGACCGGGTTCGACACCCCGAGCATCGGGCTGTGGTCGAAGAACGCGTACGGGTCGCCTGACGTGGAGGCCTCACCGAACCCCTCGAGGAGCGAGCGCGACCCGGACCCGGCCGGGAAGCGCGCGGCGACGGCCTCGATGGCGTCGGCCGCGTCGCGCAGCAGGGCCTCCTCGGCCTCGGTCATCACGAGGCGGTCGATGAGCGTGCGTGCCGCGTTCGCCAGCCGTCGCATCTCCGTCCGGCGCTGGCCGGGGTCGCTGTCGGCCAGCTTGGACAGCTGGTCGGCCCACTCCGGGCTGCCGGGGGTGTAGTTGCTCAACGATCCTCCCGATCGGTGTCGAACTCGACGAGGAGCGGCGCGTGGTCGCTCGGCGCCTGTCCCTTGCGGGCGTTGCGATCGATGAGCGCGTACGAGAGCCGTTCGGCCACCGGCCGGCTCACGAGCACGTGGTCGATGCGCATGCCCTTGTGCTTGTGGAAGTTGCCCGCGCGGTAGTCCCACCAGGTGAACAGGCGATCGTCGTCGGGCCACGCGAGCCGGAACGCGTCGACCAGGCCCCAGTCGAGGAGCCTCTGGAAGCGGGACCGCTCCTCCGGCGTGACGTGGGTGGCACCGTGCACGGCGGCGACGTCCCACACGTCGCGGTCCTCGGGGGCGATGTTCAGGTCGCCGCACACCACGACGTCGTCGCCGGGAGAGGCGACCTCGTCGAGGTGCGCTGCGAGGCGGTCGAACCAGGCGAGCTTGTAGTGGAACTGCGGGTGCCCCACGGCGCGACCGTTGGGGGCGTAGGCGGTGACGACGGTGGTCGAGCCGCAGCGTGCGGTGAGCAGCCGGGCCTCGGCATCGGCGGGTCCGCCGTCGGCGAAGCCGTGCACGACGTCGTCGAGGCCGACCCGGGACAGGATGGCGACCCCGTTCCACCGCCCCTCGCCGTGGTGCACGGCGTCGTAGCCGATCCCGGCGAGCGTCAGCGCAGGGAAGGCGTCGTCGGCGCACTTGGTCTCCTGCACGCACAGGACGTCCGGTCCTGCCTCGGCGAGCCATGCCTCGACCCGTTCGAGGCGGGCCTTCAGCGAGTTCACGTTCCAGGTGGCCAGCCGCACCGGAGCGAACCTACCGGTGGTCGCGCAGGTGCTCCTCCACCACGGCGGCCTCGTCGGCGAGGTGCTCGCGCAGGCCGGACGCGATCGCCTGCTCGACGGCCCGGCCGACGAGGGGGAACGACACCGACAGCTCGACGTCGGCCGTCCGCCGGCACCCCCCGGGGCGGGGCTCGATGCGGTACTCGCCGCGGCAGCGGAAGCGGCCCGCGTAGTGGTCGGGTCGCAGCACGAAGCGGACCCGGCGGGCGGAGAGGTCGTGCTCCGACTCGTCGACCCACGAGAGGCGCTGCGGGTCGACGACGGCACGTGCCGCCGCCGAGAGCTGGCCGGCGAAGCGGTACCGCACCCGCAGGTGCACGATCGGACCGTCCACCTGCCGGTCGAGCACCTCGGGGCGAGACACCTTGGGCAGCCCGTCGAGCGCGGCGTACAGCGCGGGGTCGGCGAAGGCGCGTGCGGTCTCGTCGGGATCGGTGGCGAGGTCCTGCTCGACGCGGAACCTCACGAGGCGCGCTCCACCCGGGCCACCACGGCGAGCAGCTCGGCGGCGTAGCGGTGGCGGCGCGCGGCGCCGAGGCCGGGGATGGCGTCGAGCTCGGCGCGGCTTCGCGGCCGTCGGGCCGCGATCTCCCCGAGCACGTCGTCGGGCAGGAGGGTGGCCGGTTCGGTGCGGGCCGCCCGGGCCCGGTTGGTGCGCCACGCACGCAGCGCGGACAGCACCGGGTCGGGTGCCGCCGGGGTGCCGAAGCGGCTGCGCAGGTCGGCGAGCTGGCGAGCTCCGCGGTCGACCGGCGGTTCGACCACCGCCGCGACGCGCTCCTCGAAGCCGTCGAGGAACGGGCTGCGGACCTGTGGTCGCGTGACGTTGCGGATCGTGCGCTGCCGGGCCCAGTGCAGGGTGACCTCGCGCTCGGCGCGGGTGATCGCGACGTAGAGCAGGCGAGCCTCCTCGGCGCGTGCCTCGCGACGGCGGGCGGAGGCGATCGGGATGGAGCCGTCCTCGCAGCTGGCCACGTGCACCACCGGCCATTCGAGCCCCTTGGCGGCGTGGATGGTCGAGATGGTGACGGCGTCCGGCTCGTGGTCGTCGTCGGTGAGGTTGGCGTGGGCCCAGCCGACGAAGGAGCGACCGGTCATGGCGTCGTCGCGGGTGCGCTGCGCCCCGGCCGCGTCGGCCAGCGCCTCGACGGCCGGCTCGAGCTCGTCGCCCTCATCGGCCAGGGCCTCGCCGAGCGCGGTGAGCACGGGTCGGTCGTCGCCGCGCATGCGGAACAGCACCCGGCGGACCGTGGGGTCGTCGAGCAGCGAGGCCTGGCGGCGCAGCCGGGTGGGGACCCCCAGGGCGGCGAGCCCCCGATCGAGGTCGATCACCCGCTCGTGCGTGCGGGCGAGGACGGCGAAGCCCTTCCACGGGACGTCGGCGCCACGCCGGCGCCGGATGGCCCGGGCGATGGCGCGCACCTCCTCGACCTCGTCGGCGTGGGCGAGGCACCGTGCCGGCGGGCCCGGCGCGCCCGTGGACTCCGGATGCCGGTCGGGGAGGCCCGCGGCGGCGATGACGGAGGCGGCGGCGGCGGTGATCTGCGGCGTGGAGCGATGGGTGCGGTCGAGGTGGATGGTCTCGAGCGCCGGCCAGCGAGCCGCCAGCTCGTCGAGCAGGGTCGGGTCGGCCCCGTTCCACCCGTAGATCGACTGGTGCGTGTCGCCCACCACGAAGACGTCCCAGCGGTCGCCGCGCCATGCCTCCAGCAGACGCAGCTGGAGCGGGTTCACGTCCTGGAACTCGTCGACGAACAGGTGCCGGAAGCGCCAGCGCTGGGCAGCGGCGAAGGCGGGATCGCCCTCGATGGCGGCGGCGCACGCAGCGAGGAGGTCGTCGAAGTCGACGACGTGGGCGCGGGACTTCGCCTGCTCGTAGGCGGCGAAGCGCTCGGCGATCTGGCCCGCCGGCGCCTTCGTGCGGCGCCCCCCGATCCGGGCGGCCTCGACGTACTGCTCGGGGCGCACCATGCGCGCCCGTGCCCACGTGATCTCGCCGGCCAGCTCGCTGAGCTGGGCCCGAGCCGTCACCTCGAGCTGCTCCCGCAGGAACGGCTGGACCCGATCGAGCAGCTGCGGCGCGCTGCGCCCCTGGGCCGCCCAGCGGTCGCGCAGCTGGCGCCAGGCGACGGCGTGGAACGTCCCGGCCTCGATGCGGTCGCGGATGCCGATGCGCTGCAGGCGCTGGCGCAGCTCGCCGGCCGCCTTCCGGGTGAACGTCACGCACAGGACGTGGCTGGGCTCGATCTCGCCGGTGGCGATCCGGTGGGCGACCCGGGCGGTGAGCACCCGGGTCTTGCCCGATCCGGCGGGTGCGACCACGGCGAGGGGCGTCGCCGGCGAGGTGGCCGCCCGGCGCTGCTCGTCGTCGAGTCCGGCGAGCGCCGCGGCGGGGTCCATCGCGACCGGATGGTAGAGGCCGCTCCGGTACGGTCGCCGCCCATGGTGGAGGTCGACCCCGAGCGGTTCGAGGCGCTCGTGGCGGCGGCGCTCGACGAGCTCCCGGGCCCCCTGGCCGAGGGGCTCGACAACGTGGTCGTGCGGATCCGCACCGGGCGGCCCACCGGCGGCCTGCTCGGCCTGTACGAGGGCGTTCCCCTCACCGAGCGGGGCGACTACGGGGCGGGCGGCCCGCCCATGCCCGACCAGGTGACGATCTTCCGGCTCCCCATCTGCGCCATCTGCGAGACGGAGGACGAGGTGGTCGAGCAGGTGCGGATCACGGTCGTGCACGAGCTCGCCCACCACTACGGCATCGACGACGACCGCCTCCACGAGCTGGGCTGGGCGTAGCAGTACCGTTCGCGCGTGCCGTTCCCTCGGAAGCTGCTGAACGAGGGCGAGGACGTCGTCCTCGATCTCCATCCGCACTGGTGGTTCCTGGCCAAGCAGACGCTGGCGCTGCTGGCGGCGATGGTGCTCGGCGTCCTGGTGCTCCTGAACGTCGACCAGGCGATCGTGCGCGTGCTCGCCGGGGTGCTCATCATCGTCGCCCTCGGCTGGTGGGCGGTCCGGTACCTCGACTGGCGCACCACCAACTTCGTCGTGACCACCGACCGGCTCATCTACCGCCACGGGGTCCTGTCGAAGCACGGCATCGAGATCCCCCTCGAGCGGGTGAACAACGTGCTGTTCTCGCAGCGCCTCTTCGAGCGGGTGCTCGGCGCCGGCGACCTCATCATCGAGTCCGCGGGGGAGAGCGGCCGCCAGGCCTTCTCCGACGTCCGCAAGCCGTCGGCGGTGCAGAACGAGATCTACCGACAGATCGAGGCGAACGAGAACCGCAAGTTCGACCGCATCGGCCGCGGCGGCGGGGGTTCCTCGGTGGCCGACGAGCTCTCGAAGCTCGAGCAGCTCCGGCGCGACGGCGTGCTGTCCGACGCCGAGTTCGCCGCCCAGAAGGCCCGCCTCCTCGGCGGCTGACCCGTTCTGGGATACCGATTCCCCTGCATGCAGGGGAATCGGTATCCCAGAACCTCAGGTGGGTGAGGTGAGGTGGGCGCCGGGGCCCGGACGGGCGAGCCATCCCTCGTCGAGCGCGCCGGGCTCGCACACCGCCACGACGCACCCGCCGAAGCCGCCGCCCATGAGCCGGACCCCGTGCACGCCGGGCATGCTCCGGATCCGCTCGACGGTGGCGTCGACCGTCGGCGTCGAGACCTCGAAGTCGTCGCGCAAGGAGCGGTGCCCCTCGTCGAGGAGCGCCCCGAGCCCGGCCAGGTCTGCAGCGCGCAGCGCCTCCGCCGCGTCGAGCACCCGCTGGTTCTCGGTCACGACGTGGCGCGCCCGCCGCCGCAGCACGCCGTCGGCGATGCCGGCGACGTCGCCGAGCGACGCCGTGCGCAGCGGGCCGATCTC
>DASUEE010000202.1:0-17022 GCA_036275235.1 Acidimicrobiales bacterium
CCCGGTCCCGACGCCGCCCGCCCGGCGTCGCGGGGAACCGCGGCCCGCCTCCCGGCCCACCTCGGGAGGCGGGCCGTGTCGCGCCCGGGTTCTACCGGCGTCACCAGGCCGGGGATGGAGGCGATGTGCGCGGTTCTGTCCGTTCCGCGCCAGTTCCCCCCGACCCCACCTGGAGAGAACGTGCGTCCGACGACGAAGAAGCTGCTCGCGCTCAGCGCGTCCCTCAGCCTCGGGCTGGCTGCCTGCGGCACCGACGAGGTGGCCACGCCCGCCGTGTCCGGTGAGGCCGCTGCCGTCGAGGAGACCACCACGACCACCGAGGCCGCCCCGGTCGCCTCGGAGCCCGCCAGCGCCGACGACCCCGCCTCCACCCTCCGGTCCACCCTCACGTCGCTCCTGCAGGAGCACGTGTACCTCGCCGGCGCGGCCCTCGAGACGGCGCTCGACCTCGGTGCCGACGACCCGTCCACCGAGGCCGCCCTGGCCGCCCTCGACGAGAACACCCTCGCCCTCGGCGGGGTCATCGGCTCCGTGCCGGGCGTCGACTCCCCGGACGACTTCGTCCAGCTGTGGCAGGACCACATCGGCTACTTCGTCGACTACGCCGTGGCCCGGGCCGGCGAGGACCAGGACGGCGCCGACCAGGCGCTCGCCGACCTCGAGGGCTACCAGCAGGAGACGGCGGACATGCTCGAGTCGCTCACCGACGGCGAGCTGCTCGCCGACGAGGTCTTCGGCGAGCTGGAGACCCACGTCACGATGATCACCGACACCGTGGACGCGCTCGTCGACGAGGATCCCGAGGCGCTCACGCTGCTCCGCGACGCGGCGACCCACATGGACGCGGTCGCGTTCGCGATCGCCGAGGGCGTGGTGTCGGCCCACGACGAGATCCCGGGCGAGGTCGCCAGCGTGCCGGCCGAGACCCGGGCCACGCTGACCAGCGGCCTGCAGGAGCAGGCCTACCTGCTGATCCTGGCCGCCGAGCAGGTGGTGGAGGCCGGCGGTCCCGAGGACCCCGCCGTGCAGGCCGCGGTCACGCTCGCCGAGGGCAGCGGCGAGGACCTCGCGAACACGGTCGGCAGCGCCACGGGCACCGACGAGCGCGAGGCGTTCCTCGACGTGTGGCGACCCCACGTCGAGGCGGTCCTGGCCTACGCCGAGGCCGCGGCGACCGGCGGCGACACCGGCGCCGCCCGGGGCGAGCTCGACGCCGCCAGCGCGGCGGTGGCGACCACCCTCGGCGGTCTCGTCGGCGTCGACCTGGGCGCCGGCATCGACCAGCACGTGCAGACCGTGACCGCGGCGATCGACGCCCTGGCCGCCGCCGACCCGGCGGCCTGGTCGCTCGGCCGCGCTGCCGCGCAGGTGATGCCCTCCCTCGCCGCCACGCTCGCGCCGGCGATCTCGGCGGCGAGCGCCGCCGGCGACGCCGCCTCGGGGCAGGGCACCGAGGGCGGGGCGGAGTCCGACGCGGGCGCCGGCACGACGTCCGGCGGCGGCTCGGAGGGCTCCGACTCGGCCGGGGGCGGCAGCGCCTCCGGCGGCAGCGCCGAGGGCGGGGCGACCAGCGGCGGGAGCACCGCGGGCGGCACCACCGAGGACATCGAGCCGGCCAGCGACCCCAGCGAGGACGGCAGCCCGACCGCCGAGGGCGGGTGATCCACCCGTAGGTTCCCGGGGTGACCTCCGCACCCGCGACGCCGACCTCCCCGGAGCCCGACGACCACTGGCGCTGGCTCGAGGACGTCGACGGCGACGACGCGATGGCGTGGGTGGGCGAACGGAACACCGAGGCCGAGGCCCGGCTGTTCGCCCACCCCGCCTTCGATCCCCTGCGCCGGCGCATCCTCGAGGTGCTCGAAGCCGACGACCGCATCGCCTACCCGTCGCTGCACGGCGACCCGGCGACGAACCCGACGGTGCACAACTTCTGGACCGACGCCGCGCACCGGCGCGGGGTGCTCCGGCGCACCACGTGGGAGGACTACCGCAGCGGCGACCCCACCTGGGAGGTCGTGCTCGACGTCGACTCGCTGGGCGCCGCGGAGGGCGAGTCGTGGGTGTTCCACGGCGCCGCCACCCGTCGACCGGACCGGCGGCGATCGCTGGTCGACCTCTCCCCCGGCGGGTCCGACGCCTCGGTGACCCGCGAGCTCGATCTGACCACGAAGGCGTTCGTGCCCGAGGGGGACGGGGGCTTCGTCCGGCCGCTCGCCAAGGGCGGGCTGACCTGGATCGACGACGACACCGTCTACGCCACCACCGACCTCGGTCCCGGCACGACGACCCGCTCCGGCTACCCGCGGACGGTCCGGCGGTGGCGGCGGGGCACGCCCCTCTCCGCCGCCGAGGTCGTCTTCGAGGGCTCGGTGGACGACATCGCCGTCGGCGTCTCGGTGGCCACCCTCCCCGGTGCCCGGCACCACGTGTTCCACCGGATGCTCGACTTCTACTCCTCCGAGACGTGGGTCCTCCCCGACGGCGGCGACGAGCCGGTGCGCATCGACGTGCCGGCCGACGTGGAGGTCTCGGTCCACGACCGGTGGCTGGCGCTGGCGCTGCGCGAGGACTGGAGGACGGGCGGCGGGGTGCACGCGGCCGGCTCGCTGCTGGTGGCCGACCTCGCGGCGTTCCTCGCCGGCGACGCCGAGCTGCACACGGCCTTCGCCCCGACCGCGCACCGCGCGCTCGCCGGGTACGCGTGGACGCGGCACGCGCTGGTGCTGAACGTCCTCGACGACGTGCGCAACCGCATCGAGGTGGCCCGGCCCGGCGGCGGCGGGTGGCGGGTCGAGCCCTTCGAGGACGTGCCCGACGTGTGGTCGCTCGACGTCGGGGCGGTCGACCCCGACTCGTGCGACGACGTGTGGCTGGTGGCCAACGACTTCCTGACCCCGGAGACGCTGTACCGGGTCGACCTGGCGGGTGGCGGCGAGCCCGAGCTGCTCCGGCGGGCACCGGCCCGCTTCGACGCCGCCGGCCTGGCCATCAGCCAGCACTTCGCCGTGAGCGACGACGGAACGCGGGTGCCGTACTTCGAGGTCGGTCCGGAGGATCCCACCGGTCCGCAGCCGACGCTGCTCGGCGGCTACGGCGGGTTCGAGGTGCCACGCGTCGCCGCCTACGCGCCCGCGCTCGGCCGCGCCTGGCTCGCGGCCGGCGGCACCTACGTGCTGGCGAACATCCGCGGCGGCGGGGAGTACGGCCCCCGCTGGCACCAGGCCGGACTGCGCGAGCATCGCCACCGGGTGTACGAGGACTTCGAGGCCGTCGCCCGGGACCTCGTCGACCGGGGCGTGACGACGCCGGTCCGGCTCGGCTGCAGCGGGGGCAGCAACGGCGGCCTGCTCGTCGGGAACATGTACGTGCGCTCGCCCGAGCTGTGGGGCGCGATCGTCTGCCAGGTGCCGCTGCTCGACATGCGCCGCTACCACCTGCTGCTCGCCGGCGCGTCGTGGATGGCCGAGTACGGCGACCCCGACGACCCCGCCGACTGGGAGTTCCTCCAGCGCTGGTCGCCGTACCACCTCGTCGACCCCGACCGGTCCCACCCGCCGATCCTGCTCACCACGTCGACCCGGGACGATCGGGTCCACCCCGGCCACGCCCGCAAGATGGCCGCCCTGCTGGGGTCGCTGGGCAAGGACGTCACCTACTGGGAGAACGTCGAGGGCGGCCACGGCGGTGCCGCCGACGCCGAGCAGCAGGCGACCATGCAGGCCCTGCAGTACGTCTTCCTGCGGCAGCACCTGGGACCCGACGGCGAGGGTGCGGTCGGTCACACCCCGGAATGACCCCCGGCAGGCACCGGGTACAGGTCCGGCCGTGACCTGCTTCCGCTCCCGCAACCAGTCCCAGGGCACGGTGCCCGCTCCCCGGGAGGCCCTGTGGGAGGTGCTCACCGATCCCGCGGCCCTCACCGACCTGACCCCTCTGCTCAGCGGGATCAGCGTCGACGGGGACCGCTGGTGCTGGCAGATGGCCGGCATCCGGGCGCTCGGCATCGAGGTGGCGCCGTCGTTCACCGAGCGGATGCGCTTCGAGGCGCCGTCCCTGATCGAGTACCGCCACGAGCCGCCTGCCGGCACCGTCGAGCGGGCGGGGGCCGACGGCACGTACCAGCTCACCGAGCTCGGCCCCGAGCGCACGCACCTCTCGATCGACCTGACGCTCAGCGTGGAGCTCCCGCTCCCGGGCATCTCCCGGCGGGCCGTGGAGAAGGTGATGACCTCGACGATGGCCCGCACCGGCGAGGTGTTCGCCGAGCGGCTGGCCCGGCGCCTCGGGGTCGACCCGGCGGCGGTCACGCAGGAGAGCGTCGTCGAGCACCTGCGCACCTGATGGCTCCCGAACCGGCGCTGGCCGCCGACGCCAGCGACGTGCCGCTTCCCGCCGCCGACGGGTTCGCCGCCTACGCCGTGACCACCCGCTCCGGTCCCCACGTCACCGTCCAGGCCGGCGTGGTCCAGGCCGGCCGCTTCATCACCACGACGTCGCGCAGCTCGCTGAAGGCCAAGGCGGTGCGCCGCCACGGCAGCGCCGCGGTGGTGGTCGAGCACGACGACCGCACCGAGGTGCTCGCCGGGGCGTCGGTGTCCGTCGACCTCCGCCACCCCGAGGGGATGCTGCTCGACCCGGCGGGCGCCCTCGTCGCCGGCCCCGCCGCCCTGCGCCTCGCCGGTGACCAGCTCGAGCAGCTGCTCGGCTACCTGGAGGTCGCCGGCTCCGTCCCGACGGGCTGGCTCCCCCACAACCGGGTGCTGCTCGTGACCCGCATCGACCGCACGATGCAGCTGCACGGCTTCGAGCTGCTCGACGCCGCCGGCGACTGGGCCGGCGATCCCGGCGACGCCGCCGACGTGCTCGTCGCCACCGAGCGCGAGCCCGGCGCGCTGCCGCGGTTGCCCGACCCCGTGGCGCACCTCGTCCACCTCGACGCGCCGGCTCGCATCGGGCTGACCACCGATGCTGGCCCCGCCGTCCTCCCTGCGCGCTGGGCCGGTGACGACCGCTTCCACGTCTCGGCCGCCGCCCTCGCCCGCCTCGGCGCCGAGCTCCCGGGACGGGGTTGCGCCACCTTCGACGACTCCGCCGACCGGCGTCCCGACCGCAAGCGCGGCGTCATGCTCCGCGGGGACGTGCAGCTCACCGACGTCGATCGGGACCGGGCCACCATCGCGCTGGCCACCGGCCGGATCACCAGCTGGGACGGCTTCTCGGCCAGCACCGTCGACGCCGCGGAGGACGGTGGGCCGGCGTGAGCTCCCTGGTGGTCCTCGCCGCGCTCGTCGTGGCCACCGGCATGTGGGCGTTCATGTTCGTGCCCGACCGCCGGGGGATCTGGACGCGCACGTGGATCGCCGCCGCGGTCCTGAGCGCGACCGCCGTCGGCGGGCTGCTCGCCGTCGGGCGCCTCGGCGAGATCGCCGGGCCGATCGACGCCACGGAGCTGGCCATCGGGCTCGGTGCCGGCGGGGTGTGGCTCGTGGCCACCCACGTCGGGTACCGGATCATCGCGTGGCTGTTCCCGTCCTTCGGCGCCCAGGTGCGCGACCTCTACCGCCTGCGCGAGGGCGACGCGACCACCGCCCAGATGGTCGGCCCGATCGTCGCGATGGGCATCGCCGAGGAGCTCCTCTTCCGCGGGGTGCTCCAGGGTGTGGGCGGCTTCGCCGTGGCGCTGGTCGCCTACACCGCCGTGCAGGTCTTCGAGCGCAAGTGGGCGCTGGCCTTCGCTGCGCTCCTCGGCGGCGCCGTCTGGGGCGCCCTGTTCGCCTGGCGAGTCGGCCTCGTCGCCCCGGTGGCCGCGCACGTGCTGTGGACCGGCGTGCTCACCTTCCTGTGGCCCCTCGGGGACGGGGAACCGGTGACGGCTACGCGTCCGGGTACTGCTCCCGCAGCGCGCGCTTGAGGACCTTCCCGGTCGGGTTGCGGGGCAGCTCGTCGAGGAAGGTGACCGAGCGCGGCACCTTGTAGCCGGCGAGGTTCGACCGGACGTGGGCCTTGACGGCGGCCTCATCGAGGTCGGCGCCGTCCTCGAGGACGACGAACGCCGCGAGGCGCTGGCCGTACTGGTCGTCCTCGACGCCGAACACCGACACCTCCTCCACGCCGTCGAGGTCGGCCAGCAGGTCCTCGATCTCGCGCGGGAACAGGTTCTCGCCGCCCGACACGATCATGTCGTCGTCGCGCCCGCCGACGAACAGGCGTCCGTCCTCGTCGAAGGACCCGAGGTCGCCCGACGACAGCAGGCCGTCGATGGACGGCTTCGTCTGGCCCCCGGTGTAGCCCTCGAAGCGCAGGGCGCTGCCCACGAAGATGCGACCGACCTCCCCGGGCCGGGTCACCGGGCGGTCCTCGCCGTCGTACAGCCGCACGTCGACGCCGGCCAGCGGGCGGCCGGCGGTGCCCGGCGCGGCCCGCAGGTCCTCGGGGGTGGCGACGGTGGCGAAGGCGACCTCGGTGGACCCGTACGCGTTGAAGAGGTTGTCGCCGAAGCGGTCCATCCACGTCGTGGCCAGCGAGCCGGGCAGCGCCGAGCCGGAGCAGAAGACGACCTCGAGGCTCGACGTGTCGTAGCGGCCGGTGACGTCGTCCGGCAGGGCGAGGATGCGCTGGAGCATGACCGGCACGGCGGTGACGACCCGCACCCGGTGCTCGGCGATCTGGGCGAGCAGGTGCTCCGGGTCGAACCGGCGGGCGAGCACCAGCGTGTGGGACATGGCGGCTCCGGCGAGCAGCGCCGCGTTGCCGAGCGAGTGGAACATCGGCGCCGGGACGGCGTGGACGTCACCGACGCGGAACGGCACGCGCTGGAAGATCGCGGTGGCGGCGACCAGCCCGGCCCCCAGGCTCTCCTTGCTGCGCGACGCACCCTTCGGCGTCCCGGTGGTGCCGGAGGTGAGGATGACCTGGCGGCCGTGCCGCTCCGGCTTCGGCGGCGCGTCGGTGGGGGCGGCGGCGACGAGGGTGGGAACGTCGTCGAGGCCGTCGACGGGGACGTCGGCCACGACGCGCTCGGCGCGGGGGGCGTGCTGCGCGACGGCGTCGGCGAACTCGGCGTCGTGGACCAGGAGCTCGGCGCCCTCGCGCTCGAGGACCTCGGCGAGCTGGGGGCCGGCGAAGCCGGTGTTCATGTACAGCAGGGTGGCGCCGAGCTTGTCGAGGGCGGCCACGGTGACGACGAACCAGCGGCTGTTGCGGACGAGCACCGCCACCGCCGAGTCGGGACCGATCCCTCGCTCGGCCAGCACGCGGGCGAGGGCGTTGGACAGGTGGTCGACCTCCCGGAAGGTGACCGACCCGTCGTCGTCGATGATCGCCGTCTCGTCACCCCGCCGGCTGACGCCCGCTGCGTAGCCCGCCGCCAGGGTGGGGCCCCACCGGCTGGCGCCCTGCAGCGCGCTGACCGCGGCCTTCGGGTGCAGCAGCCCGATGCGGCGGACGGTGTCGAGGGCCTGGACGCCCAGTCGGGCTCGGTCGAGGAGCGGGTGCACGGGGGGATCAGCTGATGGAGAGGAGGGCGAGGAACGCCGTGGCCCACGCGGCGAGGTCGTTGCGGGCGACCGTGTCGCGCATCGAGGTCATGTGGTCCTTCTGCTCCTCGCAGTCCATCGACACCGCGGCCTCGATCTGGTCCTTGAGGCCCTCGGTGTCGTAGGGGTTCACCAGGAACGCGTCGGCCAGCTCCTCGGCGGCGCCGGCGAACTCCGAGAGCACCAGCGCGCCGGTGCTGTCGACGCGAGCGGACACGTACTCCTTCGCCACGAGGTTCATGCCGTCCTGGAACGGCGTGACCAGCAGGACGTCGGCCGCGCGGTACAGCACGAGCAGGTCGCTGAAGGGGAGGTTCTTGTGGATGTACTGCACGACGGGGCGACCGAGCTCGCCGAAGTCGCCGTTGATGGTGCCGACCAGCTGCTCGACCCGGTTGCGCACCGTGTCGTAGCCCTGGACGTCCTCCCGGCTCGGGACGGCCACCTGGATGACGGCGGTCTTGCGAGGGTCGAGGCGGTGCTCGATGAGCAGCTCGTGGATCGCCTTGAGCCGCAGGTCGATGCCCTTGGTGTAGTCGAGGCGGTCGACGCCCAGCAGCACGTGCTCCGGGTCGCCCAGCTCGCGGCGCAGCTCCTTCACCGCCAGCTCGACCTCGTCGGTGGCGGCCTGCTCGGCGATGGCCTGGAAGTCGACCGAGATCGGGAACGCCTTCACCACGGAGGTGTCCCGCCCGGTGCGCACCACCCCGCCGTCGCCGGCGAAGGTGAGGTCGTCGACGCCGCAGAAGCGGCGGACCCCGGAGAGGACGTTGCGGGCGTCGGCCGGGGTCTGCGTGCCGATCACGTCGGCGCCCATGAGCCCCTCGAGGACCTGGGTGCGCCACGGCAGCCGGGAGAACAGCTCGAGCGGTGGGAACGGGATGTGGAGGTAGAAGCCGATGCGGGCGTCGGGGCGCTGCTCGCGGATCATCCGCGGGACGAGCTGCAGCTGGTAGTCGTGCACCCAGACCGTGCCCCCGTCGGCCAGCTCGGCGCAGGCGGCGTCGGCGAAGCGCTGGTTGGCGGCCCGGTACGCCGCCCACGTCTCCCGGTGGAACTGCGTCGTCTCGATGGCGTCGTGGTACAGCGGCCAGATCGTCTCGTTGCAGGCGCCGCCGTAGTACTCGTCGCGCTCCCGCCGGGAGAGGCCGACGCTCGACAGCGTGATGCCGTCGAACTCCCAGCGCTCGCTCGGTCCGTCGACCGTGCCGTCCCACCCGACCCACGACCCCGTCCGCTCGCGCATGACCGGCAGCAGCGCCGACACCAGGCCACCAGGGCTGAGGACCCAGGACCCGTCGACGCTGCGTCGCACCGGGAGCCGGTTGGCGACGACCACGAACTCGGCGGCTCCGACAGGGGTGGTCTGGGTTGGGTCGGACTCCACGCTTCGCTCCCTCGGCTGGTCACCCGGAACCATACGTGCCTCTGCTCTTCCCTTCCGGCGCAGCCCCGATGCCCGATCCGTGGCACGGGCCGTGCCCCATCGGGTAGGGAGGCCCGTCACATCCCCTCCCCTGAGACCCGGAAGGACTTCGCACGTGGGACTGATCCGCAAGACGCTCTCCGTCACCACCCTCGGCCTCGTCGGCTGGAAGAGCAAGAAGGAGCTGCTCCGAGAGGCCGAGGCCGACCTGGCGGCCACCCGCGCCGAGCTCGAGGAGACGTCCGCGCTGCGCGCCGCCCTCGAGGATCGCCTGGGCACCACCGAGCGCAAGCTCAGCGCCGCCGAGCTCGACGCCGTGAGCGCGGCGAAGAAGGCCCGCCGGGCGGAGCGGCGGCGCCAGCAGCGCGAGCGCCTGGAGACGAGGCTGGGCTCGGTCACCCACGAGGCCGAGGCCCGGGCCGAGAAGGCCCGCAAGCAGGCCGAGAAGACGGCGAAGGAGACGAGGGCGAAGCTCGAGAAGAGCACGCGCAAGGCGCGCAAGCAGGCCGAGAAGACGGCGAAGGAGGCCCGCAAGCGGGCGGAGCACCTCGCCGACGAGGCTCGGGCCAAGGTCCACCGCTGACCTTCTCCCGATCTGCCGTCGGTCCTACGCCCGCGGGTTGGGGATCGGAGGCTCGGGGCGGCCGGGCGACAGCGGGTCGGGCGGCTCCGGATCGGGACCCGGACCCGGACCGGGGATCGGTGGACCCGGGGGCGGCGGCTGCGGGCCCGGGCCGGGCAGCGGCTCGGGCGTGGGGATCGGCGGGCGGTCGGGGTCGGGGCGCGGCTCGGGTTCTGGCTGCATCGGGTCGGGCACCGTCGGGTCGGGGCTGCTCATCGCCGCACCACCAGGACCGGGCACGGCGCGTGGCGCACCACGTGGTCCGACACCGAGCCGAACCAGAGGCGCGACCACCGGCTGCGGTCGTGCGTGCCGAGCACGACCAGCTCGGCGCCCTCGTCCTCGGCGACCTGGCAGATCGTCGGCCCGACGTCGCCGTGCTCGACCCGCTGCTCGTCGGCGTGCACCTCGTGGGCGGCCCGTTCGACGATGCGCTCGGCCTCCTGGTCCGCGATCTCCTGGGCCCGCAGGTCGGCCTCGGCGCTCAGCGCCGCGTCACCGGCGAACGTGGTGCCGAGACCGCCGATGGTCCCGTACGGGGTGATGGTGCTGCGGGCGACGTTGAGCACGACGACGTCGTGCTCGTCGGGTAGCAGCCGGGCGGCGAAGGACAGGGCGTCGCGCGACTCGGCGTCGTCGTCCACGGCGATGAGCACCTTCATGGTCCTGTTCTACCCCTGCCGGGCGACTCCGAGTCGGCGAACGCGAAGAGCCCGGAGGCCTCAGGCCTCCGGGCTCTCCTCGCTCCCTCCCTCGGTCCGCCGAGGCGGACCTCCCGGGGGTCTGGCGTCAGTGGGTGACCTTGCGCAGGTGGACCACGCCGGCCACCGACAGGACGGCCATCACGGCGGCTGCGGCGAAGGCTGCCGTTGCGGCGATGCCGGCGATGCGGCCCATGGTCGACCAGGCGTAGGCGTTGAGGAGCGTGCCTCGCAGCATCTCGCCCTTGAAGACCGTGTCACGCTGCTGGCTGAGGGTGGTCGCCTCCTGCTCCAGCTCGGCGATCTCGTCGGCGGGTGCACCGGCGTCGATGGCCTCCTGGAGGGCCGTCCGGGCCGCACGGTCCGGGATCTGGCTGTAGGTCAGGCCGCCGGCGGTGTCGTCGACGTGGCCCTGGATGTAGCTGGCGTAGGCCTCGGCCTCTTCGCCCGTGTCGACCTGCTGGCCGCCGAACTCCGCCAGGTCGTCACGACCCTCCTCGACGAGTGCCTCGGACGGCGGGAACTCGATGTTCTGGGCCGCCAGCTCGTCGCCGACGTAGTCCTCGGCGAAGTTGCTGCCCCAGGTGAGCAGGCCTCCGGCGATCGCGAGCACGACGGCGGCGAGGACGCCGGCGGCGATCAGGAGGTGGTCGATCCGGCGACGCGTCACCGGGATGGGGCGGTCCACCGGCGTGGCCGGGCTGGTCATCGTGCGCTCTTCGAGCATCGTCATCGTTTCTTCCTCCACTTGGTGATCGGTTGCCCCGATCGGGCATGTGGTCAAGGTACGAACGACGACCCCCCGTTGACGGGGGCCAAAGGTCCCGTGCAGCCGGGCACTTCGCGACACGTTCGGTGTGACCGGGTGCCCCGGGTCAGAGCTCCCGGAGAGCGGGGAGGAGCTCCTGCTCGGCCCAGCGGAAGTAGTCCTCGCCGGCATCCCCGATCTGGGACACGTACACCTCGTCGTACCCCGCCTCCACGTAGCTGCGGAGCGAGGACAGGTGCTCGTCGAGGTCGGGCCCGCAGGAGAACTTCTCCGAGACCATCTCCTCGGTCACCAGCTCGCCCGCCTGCTCGAAGTGCGCCGGCATGGGCAGCTCCTGGGAGAGCTCGCCAGGCACCGAGTTCGGCCCCCACAGCCGGTGCACGGTCTTCACGCACAGGTCGCGCTCGGGGCCCCAGCACATCTTCACGCCGCCCTGCATCGGGCCCTTCCCGCCCTCGGCGCGGTACTGCTGGAGCAGCTCGGCGTCCGGCGTGGTGCCGCAGTACCCGTCGCCGACGCGCGCGGCGAGCGACATGGCCTTGGGCCCGAAGGCCGAGACGTAGACGGGCACGGGCTCGTCGGGCAGTGAGTACAGGCGGGCGTTCTCGACCGTGTAGTGCGTGCCCCGGTGGGTGACCTGGTCGCCGGTCCACAGCTGGCGCATCACGTCGATGGCCTCCTCGAGCATCTCGAGGCGGATGTCAGCGGGTGGCCAGCGATCGCCGAGCACGTGCTCGTTCAGGTTCTCGCCCGTGCCCACCCCGAGGCGGAACCGGCCGTCGGTGAGGAGCGCCGACGTCGCCGCGGCCTGGGCGATGATCGCCGGGTGGATACGGATGGTGGGGCAGGTCACCGCCGTGGTCACGGGCAGCGAGGTCGCCTGGGCGAGGGCGCCGATGACCGCCCACACGAAGGCGGACTCGCCCTGCTCGTCGTTCCAGGGGTGGAAGTGGTCCGAGATCCACAGGGCCTCGAAGCCGGCGCGCTCGGCGAGGACGGCCTGCTCGACCAGCTCCTTCGGCGTGTGCTCCTCGGCGGACAGGAAGTAGCCGAACGTGGTCATGGCGGGCGCCTCCTCGGGTGCGGGTTCGTCCCCCTCGCGTACCCGAGGCGCCTGCGGCTCAGGACCGCAGCTGCGCCAACCGGTGGGCGACGACCGGGTTCCGGAGGTGGGCGGCGACGGTCTCGTGGGCGACGCGAGCGACGTCGCCCCGGCGAGACGGGTCCATCGACGTCGGCCCGACGGCGTCCACGACCTCCGGGCCCGGCTGCAGGACGAGGACGGGCGTGCCCTCCGCCCGGACCTCCGCCACCTCCCGGGCGAGCGTCGCGGCGTGCAGTCCCCGACTCGAGCGGAAGCGGACCGTGCGCAGCGCCTCGCGGGTCGCCGACATCGGTGAGGAGACCACCACCACGTCGAAGCCGGCGCCGGCGACGAGGTCCGCGTTCGTGGGCGAGTGGACGCCCCCGTCGACGTAGGTGACCCCGTCGTGGCGGACCGGAGCGAACCAGCCCGGGATGGCCGACGACGCCTCGACGGCGGTGGCGAGGTCGGCCTCGACGTCCCGGCCGAACACGGCCCGGCGACCGTCGCGGAGCCGCACGGCCGTGATCCAGGTGGGGCGCTCCGGCCACGGCTCGTCGTGCGTCCGCCGGATGCGGTCACCGATGACGTCGGTGGGGACCTGGCCGGCCGGCAGCAGGGCGGCCATGGCGAGCAGCGGTCGGAAGCGCCACGGGTCGGCCACCGCCCGCAGGAGCAGGTGGGGGGCGGCCGGCCGGGGCAGGCGCCGGCCCGGCGGAGGGGTCGGGATCTCCACCGGAGCTCCGGCCCGCGCGGCGTGCGCCTCACCCGCCGGGCTCATCGACCGGCCGAGGGCCCCGGCGACGAGGTCGACCGGGGGGACGCCCAGCCGCAGGACGGCGGCCACCCCGGCGCCGGCCGACGTGCCCACCACCAGGTCGGCGGTCCGCGCATCCCAGCCCGCCTCCTGCAGGGCGGCGAGGACCGCTCCGTGCCACGCCGCACCGGCGATGCCCCCACCACCGAGCACCAACGCGACCGACGCCATCGCGCCAGTCTGCCCGTACGATCGGCGGCCACCGCCGGCGCCCGCCGCGGGACCCGGGGAGGTCACGTGCTCTTCGCCACCACGGCGGACAACAACGCCGCCCGCTCGTACGAGCACATCACGGTTCGGCCGCTCACCGGCGCGCTCGGCGCCGAGATCGGCGGACCGGACGGCGAGCCGCTCGACGTCACCGCGCTCGACGACGCCCGGTGGGCCGAGGTCCGGCAGGCATCGGTCGACCACCTCGTGGTGTTCTTCCGCGACCAGTCCCTCGACCTCGACTCGTTCAGCTCCTTCGCCACGCAGTGGGGCCCCTTCGGTGACGACCCGTTCGTCGAGGGCCTCGACAGCCATCCGCACGTCGTCCGGGTGCTGAAGGAGGCCGAGGAGAAGGTGCCGCTCGTGTTCGGCGGGGCATGGCACTCGGACTGGTCGTTCCAGGAGCAGCCGCCGGCGTTCACGATCCTCTACGGCCACGACGTGCCCGACCACGGCGGCGACACGCTGTGGTCCAACCAGTACCTCGCGGCCGAGCACCTGTCGCCGGGCCTGCGGGCCACGCTCGCCGGCCTGCGGGCGGTGCACTCGCCGCAGAAGGCGTATGGCGCGCAGGCCACGCACAACGAGCTCGTCGAGAACATGCGCATCCGCTACGGCGAGGACGCGCACCTGCGCCGGGCGCAGCCGATCCTGCGGCAGCACCCGGACTCGGGCCGCACGGCGCTCTTCGTCAACTGGGGCTACACGGAGTGCATCGAGGGGTGGCGCGCCGACGAGAGCGCCGCCCTGCTCGCCCACCTGTACGAGGTGTCCACCCACCCCGCGTACACGTGCCGGTTCCGCTGGGCACCGGGGTCGATCGCCGTGTGGGACAACCGCTGCACGCTCCACAACCCCATCGCCGACTACGCCGGCCAGCGCCGCGAGATGTGGCGGAGCACGATCCGGGGCGAGGCCCCGATCCTGGCGGCGCAGCCCTAGCCTCCGGCCATGGCCATCCCTGCGCCGGCGCCGGACCGCACCTGCATCGTCACCGGCGCGTCCGCCGGCATCGGCACCGAGATCGCGCGGATCCTGGCCTCCCGGGGGCACGGCGTCACGCTCGTCGCCCGGCGCCTCGACCGCCTCCAGACCCTGGCCGACCAGCTGCACCAGCACCACGGCGTCCGCGCGGAGGTGGTCGTGGCCGACCTCACCGAGCCGGACCAGCGCCGGGCGCTCGTCGACGCGGTGGCCGAGCGGGGCCTGACGCCCGAGGTGCTGGTGAACAACGCCGGCTTCTCCACCGTCGGCCCGGTCGCCGAGGTGGACCCCGGCCGGGAGATCCTGATGATCCGGCTGAACGTCGAGGCGGTCGACCACCTGTGCGCCCTCGTGGTGCCCGGCATGCTCGAGCGCGGGCGTGGCGCCATCCTCAACGTCGCCTCCACCGCGTCGTACCAGCCGCTCCCCGGCCAGGCCGGCTACTCGGCGAGCAAGGCCTACGTCCGCACGTTCAGCACGGCGCTGGCCGGCGAGGTCGCCCACCGGGGCGTCACGGTCACCGCCCTGTGCCCGGGGCCGGTGCACACCGAGTTCGCCGACGTGTCCGGTCTCGGCGAGGTCGACGGCGGGAACCCGCTGCCCGATCCCATGTGGGTCGACGTCGACGTCGTCGCACGCGCCGGCGTCGACGCCCTCGAGGACGGCCGGCTCGTCTGCATCCCGGGTGCGGCCAACCGGGCGCTCGCCGCCGTCGCCCACGTCACGCCCCGCCAGCTGCTCCTGCCGCTCGTGGGCCGCGGCCACCCGTCCCTGCGGGACCGCTGAGGTGGCCGAGCACGCGCAGGCCGCGCTGGACCTGCTCCCCGTGGGCATCGTCCACATGACCGACGACGGGACCATCCGCCTCGTCAACCGCATGCTGTGCACGATGGCCGGCCTGGAGGCCGACGAGCTCGTGGGGCGGAACCTGTTCGACCTGGCCGTCGGCGACCTCGACCGCTACGCCCAGATGTTCGAGTTCAGCACGGGCTACACGGCGGCGGTGATGGGACCGCTCGCCGTGCAGTACCGGCGCGCCGACGGCGAGGTCCGCCACAGCACCATGTGGGCCAACAACCACCTCGACGACCCGGCGGTGGGCGCGCTCGTGTGCACCTTCGTCCCCGAGTCGGCCGAGGGGAGCATGCGAGAGGCGCTGCTCTCCGTCGCCGAGGGCGTCGCCGTCGACTCGACGCTTGCCCTCCTCGCTGCCGCGCTGCGGGGCGAGCCCTTCGCCGCCCACGGCTGCTGGCTCGTGCGTGACGAACGTGGCCGGCGGCTCGCCGCCGACACCGCGATCACCGACTCGGTGCGCGCAGCGCTCGCGCAGCGCGGGCGATGGTGGCGGACCGTGCGGGGCGACGATCTGCTCACGTGCGACGACACCCGGACCGGCGACGAGGCCGACCGGCTGCTCGCCGCAGCCGGGGTCGGCGCCTGGTGGGCGATGCCGTGCCACACCGACGATGCCGACGCCGCCCTGCTCGTGCTGCGTGCCAGGCCCGGGGCGATCAGCCCCAACCAGGCCGAGCAGCTCGAGCAGCTCGCCACCACGGCGACGCTCGCGTTCGAGCGGGCGTCGATGCAGGCCCGGCTCGCCCATGCGGCGTTCCACGACCCGCTGACCGGCCTCGGCAACCGCGGGCGCTTCTTCCACCGCGAGCACCGCGAGGTCGCCCCGGGCGTCGCGCTGCTGTCCATCGACCTCGATGCGTTCAAGCCGGTGAACGACCACCTCGGCCACGCCGCCGGCGACCTCGTGCTCGTCACGGTCGCCGACCGCATCGGCCGGGCGGTGCGCCCCACCGACCGCATCACGCGCTTCGGCGGCGACGAGTTCGTCGTCGAGTGCCCGGGCGTGGGGTCGCCGGACGAGGCCGTCCACATCGCCGAGCGCATCATCGCCGCGGTCGCGGAGCCCATCCACCTCGACGACGCCTGCGTCCGGATCGGGGCCAGCGTCGGCATCGCCGTCGCGGCGGGCGAGACCTCCATCGACGAGCTCCTGGACCGCTCCGACGCGGCCCTGCTCGTCGCCAAGGGTGCCGGGAAGGGTCGCTGGCATCTGGCCTGACGGTGAGGCCCTCAGCCCGTGAGGTCGTCGAGCGCCGAGTCGACCGCGGCGAGCGCGGCGTCCGGCTCGTGGAGGATGCGGCCCAGGTAGGACACGGCGACCTCGCCGGCCTCGACCGCGCCGCCGTCGGTCTCGATCGGCAGGGGCACGGGATCGCCCCAGCGCATCTCGACCTTGTAGGTGTCCTCGTAGCCCTCGCGGGGGACGAGGGTGGCCGACTCCACCGACCGGGGCGGCGTCGTGCCGACCTCGGCGTGGCGCCACGCCGTGATCTCCTCGATGTCGACGTTGGGCACGTTGAGGTTCACGACCAGCGGCGGATCGGGCAGCTCCTTGCCCATCGCCTCGGCCACCCGCGCCGCGACCTCCGCGGCGGTGTCCCAGCGCTGGTCCTGGATCATCTCGTCCCACCCCTGGCCCTCGACGCCGAAGCCGACGACCGACTGGCTGACCGCGATTCCGTTGTACCCGCCGTTGCGGGCGGTGAGCGCGGCCCCGACCGTGCCCGAGTGGTAGATCGCCCGGCCGGTGTTGGCGCCCGGGTTGATGCCGGACACCACGAGGTCGAAGGGACCGACGCAGCCGAAGCGGGCGAAGTAGACGCACAGGGCGGGGGCGCCGCTCACCGTCCACGCCTCCGGCACGCCGTCGAGCGGCACGCGGCGCACGTCGACGTCCATCAGGTGCAGGGTGCCGAGGGCGGCGCCGTAGCCGGAGTACTCGCGGTCGGGGGCCACCACGACGACGTCGCCGACCTCGGTGAGCCGGCGGGCGAGGACGTGGAGGCCGACCGAGTC